>JAIEHQ010000081.1:28521-38723 GCA_029065825.1 Alistipes sp. | reverse complement strand
GCACGACACGGCCCGGCCCGACGGAGACCGCCTCGGCCGAGGTCAGCACCTCGATCCGCGCGGCCTCGACCCGGCGGCGCAGTTCGGCCAGCAGCTCTTCGGCCGGCGTGAACGAGGGGAAAAGCCGGTGCCACCCCTTCAGTTTGCCGCCCGTCTCGGACTCCTTTTCGACGATCGTCGCGCGGATGCCGCGCTCGGCAAGCCGCAGCGCGGTCTGCATGCCGGCCACTCCGCCTCCTATGACGACTACCTCTCTTTTCATTGCAATTTAATGTTATAGAGCATATTTTGCGCACCGCAGTTTACGGCTGACGGTGCCGGTTTGCCGATGAATTTGCCCTGACGGCCCAGGTATTTGGCCGCGGGGTCGTATTCGATACCCATCTTGTCGAGCAGCGGCTCGACATCGACCTGGTGCATCTGCATGCCCAGCTCCCAGGGGTCGTAGCCGAGCACCAGACCGGCCATCTCCTCGTAGGTCAGCACCGGAATACCGCAGCCGTTGCGCCCGTAGGTCACCCCCTCCATCTCGGCGATCGTATATTGCCACTTGTCGAGGAACATGGCGCACCCGGGGCAGTTGGCCACGATGAAGTCGGGCCGGTAGGGAGCCATGCTCTCCAGTTTCTTGTGGGAGTTGGCCACCGAGTAGCCGCGGTTGGCCTGCACCAGGTAGTTGCGGAACCCGAAGCCGCAGCAGTGGCGGCGCTCCGGATAATCGACGCACTGGCCGCCCCACGCTTCGACCATGCCGGCCAGCACGTAGGGAAACTCCGAACCGCCGATCCCGGCCTTCGGGAAGATCTTGGCGTAGTGGCAGCCGATGTGCTCCACCACCCGCAGCGGCTCGCCCGTCTCGGCATCGACCAGGCGGCGGCGGGCCTTGCAGGCGATCTCCTCGCGCAGGTGGAAGATCACGTCCGAGGTGTGGGCCAGACTCTTCGGCTTGCGGAACTCGCGGCCGGTGGCCTTGTAGAGGTATTCGCGCGTACGCTCCTCCAGCTCGGGAAACTCCTCCCACGTGGCGAGCAGTTCGGTGTAGATGCCGAACGAGGTGATGCACGACGAGATGAAATTCTCGTAGCCCGCCTCGGTCATCAGCGCGAACTGCCGGGCCACGACCGTCATGATCGTCTCCAGCGGCACGATGTCCGAATGGTAGCCGATGCCCGTGCAGGAGGTGTGCAGCGGATCGTCCAGCACGTCCCGCCCAAGATCGTTTTTCAATATGTCCAGAAACGCCTTCTCGCTGCCCGGGAAGAAGTTTTGCCGGATGCAGCTGCGCGCGTAGTAATATCTGTCGTCGGCGATCTCTTTCTGATAATCGCTCCAGCTCCGTTTCATGATCGAATCAATAATGTTCGTTGGAATTTTTCGTGAATGCGTCCATCATGTACTCGTCGTCCGCACCGTCGTAGCCCATCTCGCGGGCCTTGCGGTCGGAGTGCGTCTCGATGGTCTCGAAGAACTCGCTGCCGCCCGTCACCTCGAAAATACGGCGTATCTCCTCGAGCGCCCCCTCGTCCATGCGGCGCAGCGCTCCGGCCCCCGCACGGTTGTAGGCCGGCGTGAAGCGGCCGAAGACCTCCTCGTCGTTGTCGTAGATCCACTCCCAGACGGTCCCCTGCTCGGGATGCAGCGCCGGCTTGACCAGCTTGGGGGTAATGCAGTATCCCGTGCGCAGAATGTTTTCGCCGATGATGCGTTTGAGCGCCAGCTGCTGCCGCCCCTTCTCGCTCTCGACGAAGAAACCCAGCTTCTGCGACAGCGTGCGCAGCGCCTGGATCACATAGGCCGGCGTATTGCCGCGCGGGCAGCGGGGGCGGCACGACATGCACTCGCCGCAGTACCAGATCACGTCGCTGCGCATCAGCTCCTCGATCGCCTCGTCGTCCCTGGTCTGCACGATGCTGACGATCTGGCGCGGATCGTAGTTGTAGAACTCGGCCGCCGGGCAGACACCCGTACAGACACCGCAGTTCATGCACGAATGGAGTCCCTCCTGCATCCGCACGTCCTCCATCAGCATATCGAAATATTTACCCATATCTTCGGAAAAATCTCTTCGAGGGCAAAGATACTCAATCGCCGCGAGCCGAAAGGTGGTATAAATACCTAAAATCCGCCCGCAGCAGAAGCGCCCGGGACCTGCGACTACAGGTCCCGGGCGCTTGACGAACGGCATCCGGCCGCCTACCGCCGCACGTAGCGCTCGAAGGCGAAGGGATGGGGGAAATCCTTGCCCGAAGCGAAAGACTCACTCTCCACGAGCCGCCACTCGCTCTCGTCCCACGCCGGGAAGCGGGTGTCGCCCTCGTAGGCACGGAACACCCGCGTGAGGTAGAATTCGTCGCACAGAGGCAGCGCCTGCCCGTAAATCTGCGCGCCGCCGATGACGAAGACCCGCTCTTCGGGCCGGAATAGCGCCAGGGCCTCCTCGAGCGAGTGGGCCACCTCGCAGCCGTCGAGCGCGAGCGGCTGGCGCGTCACCACCACGTTGCGGCGGTTGGGCAGCGGCCGCCCCAGCGACTCGTAGGTCTTGCGGCCCATGACGACGGGATGACCCGTCGTGACGGCCTTGAAATGTTTCAGGTCCTCGGAGATGTGCCACAGCAGGCGGTTGTCGCCGCCGATCACTCCGTTCTCGGCTACCGCGACGATGATCGCAATCATAATGTGTTTCCTGTTTTTAGAACGACATGGGTGCCTTGATCGCCGGCCAGGGATCGTACCCCTCCAGCGTGAAATCTTCGTAACGGAAGTCGAAGAGCGACTTCACGTCGGGGTTGAGCCGCATGACGGGCAGCGCGCGGGGCGTGCGCGCAAGCTGCTCGCGCGCCTGATCGAGATGATCGAGGTAGAGGTGGGTATCGCCGAGCGTATGAATCAGTTCGCCCGGACGCAGGCCGCATTCGCGCGCCATCATCATCGTCAGAAGCGCATAGGAGGCGATGTTGAAGGGCACGCCCAGGAAGGTGTCGGCGCTGCGCTGGTAGAGCTGGCAGGAGAGCCGCCCCTCGGCCACGTAGAACTGGAAGAGGACATGGCACGGCGGCAGCGCCATCCGATCGACCTCGGCGACATTCCAGGCCGAGACCAGGATCCGCCGCGAATCGGGATGGTTCTTGATCAGATCGAGGGCCTGGCGGATCTGGTCGATCGCGCCGCCGTCGGGCCGGGGCCAGCTGCGCCACTGATAGCCGTACACGTGGTTCAAATCGCCGGGACGGTATCCCTCGACCGGCGAGGGGGCCTGCGTGCGCACCGCCTCCAGAAACTCCTCGCGCGCCATCGGAGCGCAGCCGTGCCGGGCATACAGCTCGCAGCAGTAGCGGTAAGCATCGTTGTCCCAGATATGGACCCCGTTGTCGATCAGGTATTTGATATTGGTATCTCCCTTGAGGAACCAGAGCAGCTCGTGGATGACCCCCTTCAGAAAGACCTTCTTGGTGGTCAGCAGGGGGAACCCGCGCTCCAGATCGAAACGCATCTGATGGCCGAAGACGCTGCGCGTACCCGTACCCGTCCGGTCGCCCTTGACCACGCCTTCCCGCAGGATTCTGCTAAGCAAATCGAGGTATTGTCGCATAAGATTCGAAGATTATGACCACTCCCGCAGCGAAGCGCCGCCCGCCGGGTCGATCGCCGCATAGACCGGCCGGTCGGAGGACCATTCGCCCAGACAGAGGACCCGCAGCCCCCCGGCGGCGTAGTCCCGGGGCCAGTGCATGTGGCCGAAGATGAAGTAATCGGGCCGTTCGGACGAAGCAGCCGCATATTCGCGCGCATAGGCCACCAGCGGATCGGTCGTCCGGTCGTCCGTGACGTAATTGCGGTGGCTCTTCCGCGACTTGCCGCTCCACCAGCGGCCGAAGCGGATCGCCAGATCGGGGTGCACGCACCGCGCGAAGAGCCAGCGCAGCGGCCGCGAACGGAACACGGCATTCATGAGGCGCAGCAGCAGCCGGCCCTCGGTCTTCAGGTTGTCGCCGTGCGCCAGAAAGACCCGCTTGCCGGAGAGCGTGACCACCTGCGGTTCGGTGCGGACCTCCACGCCGCATTCGCGCAGCAGGTAGTCGCCGACCCACATGTCGTGGTTGCCCGTGATGAAGACCACCCGCACGCCCCGGTCCGTGAGTGCGGCCAGGCGGCCGAGGATCCGCACGAACCCCTGCGGAACGACCCGCCTGTACTCGAACCAGAAGTCGAACAGATCGCCCAGGATGAAAATCGCCTCCGCATCGTCGCCCACCCGGTCGAGCCAGGCGGCGAAACGACGCTCGACGCGCCGGGCCTGGGCGGGATCGCCGGCCCCCAGATGAACGTCCGATGCGAAATAGTACATCTCCGCCCCCCGTTTAGTCGAACCGCGCCTCGAGCGCCCGCTCGAGCGCCACGCCGTAGAGATCGCGCGCCACGACGGTTCCCTGTCTGTCGATCAGGAAATTGGTCGGCACCTTCCGCACGTTGTAGAGTCCCAGCACCGGAGAGTTCGCACCCCGGAAGTCGCAGACCGAGATCCAGGGCAGACGCTGCTCCTGCACGGCCGCGATCCAAAGCTCCTTCGAGCGATCGACACCGATCTGATAAATCTCGAAGCCGCGATCGGCATAACGCGCATACAGCTCCTTGAGTTCCGCATTGATGGCATTGCTGTTGCCCAGCTCGGCCGACCAGAAATCGACCAGCACCACCTTTCCCTCCGACTCGCCGAGCCGGATCGTGCGGCCGAACATGTCGGGCAGCGCCACATCGGGATAGCCGGCCTCCGAGATATTGGACACCAGGTCGATCCGTGCATCCATGCGGGCGATCTCACCCGCCAGCGACGGCAGATAGGAGGAGTCGGGATAGCGCTCCTCGACGGCATCGGCCACCATGCGGTAGTAGATCACGTCGCTCTCCGGACTGAAGAGCGAGTTGTCCCCGGGCAGACGCTGGTAAAGGGCGTAAACGGCCGCCAGCGATGCCTTGTGCTCGACGATAAAGCGCAGCTGCTCGCGCTTGACGGCGAGGTACTCGGCCCGGTATTCGGTCTTGAGCCGGCGGATCGCCTCCTCGTCGCCCCGTGCGCAGCCGTCGAAACGCATCGCCAGCGCATCGAGGCGCATCATCCCCGCGACGAAAGGCTGGTAGAAAAGCCGGAGCGTCTCCGACTCCTCGGAACCTTCGACCGTGTAGTTGCCGACGGGCCGGCCCGCAGCGCTGACCGTCAGGCGGTCGCCGCCGCGCAGAAAGAGCGGGATCCTGTCGCCGTCGTAAATCAGGTTGTAAAGGGAAGGCGTGCGTCCGGCACCCCGGAGTTCGAGCCGGTAGCTCCCCGCCTCGTCCAGCTGCGCCGAATCGACGAGGGTCTGCGCCAGAGGGGTAACCTCCTCGAGATAGACCGTACGGCTGTCGCCGCCGACCATGCGGCCCGTGATCCGGACCCGGTCGGAAGAACAGGCGGCCGCCCAGCACGCTGCGACGAGCAGCAGCGACCGCAGGCACAGGCCGCACAGCTTCCTGCGGCCCCGCCCCGCCCCGCCGGGGGCTACTGTTTGGAATATCCGTGCCATGTGCCGCCGTTTTTATTGACAAAATTACGAGACTGATGCTGCGAGCGGTTCTTCTGCTGCGCACGCTGCGCCCCGCCCTTCTGCCCCTTCTGCCCTTTGGGGGGATGGGAGAAGTGGAACTGTTGCTTGTACTCGCTGCGAATGTTGGTCAGGGCCACCTCGTCGATCCGGATGGCATTGTCCGACATTCTCTTGATATCGCGGATAATGACCTCGTTGCTCGGATGCTCCTGGTTGTACTCGTAGCTCTTGGTGCGCATGTAGCGGGCCAGCTGGTCCACCGTGCGGGAGACCACCGCCTGGGAGTTTCGCTCGTCGGCCAGCCTGCGGATCGTCTGCTCGACATATTTGCCGTAGTGTTTGTAGGAGATGCGGCCGCTCGAGTAGGGCATGCGGGCCGGAGAAACGGTCAGCTCCTGCCGCGTCGGCTGCGGATAGGGCGAATCGACATCGAGCCGGAAATCGGACATGATGAACAGATGGTCCCAGAGTTTGTGGGTAAAGTCGGCCGTATCGCGCAGCAGCGGATTGAGGTTGCCCATGACGGCGATGACGGCACGCGCCTGCCGGTTGCGCTCCCTGCGGTCCTCGATTGCGAGCAGCGATTCGACCATCTCGTGGATATGCCGCCCGTACTCGGGAAGAAAGAGCTTCTGTCTCTTGTAATTATAATTCTTTTGCATAAGATTGCGGAAGTCCCGCAGCCATCGTCGGACTGCGCCTCAACGAAAAAGAGGCCGAAAAATCTTCGATCGGGACTGTCAATGTTTTCACTCTATGAACGGAATCCGCCCGTCCGGAATTGTCCGGCGGAAGAATTGCGGCGGATTTCGGAAAGAATCCGAATCCGAGGCAAAAATACGCAAAATATTTACATACGCAAGCCTCCGGCGATATTTTATCCCCGCCGTGCCTTAAGTCCGCATCCGCCCGGATTCTCCGCCGCGCCGCGCCTTATCCGGGGCGGTACGCCGCATGCAGGCCGGACCGCACGGTCACAGCAGGGCGAGGATCTCTTCCGGACGATCCGCCAGGTGGCAGGCCCCGTGCGCGGCCAGCTCCTCCCGGGTCCGGAACCCCCACGTCACACCCACCGAGCGTACGCCTGCGGCGCAGGCCGTCGCCATGTCGATGCCCGTGTCGCCGACATAGAGCACGCGCCCGGGCGCGACACCCGTGCAGGCGAGAATCTCCCGCACCACCTGCGGGTCGGGCTTGAGCGGCACGCCGGGACGCTGTCCGAGCACCGCCTCGAAGCGCACGTCGGGGAAGAAGTGGCGCGCCAGCTTCTCGGTTCCCGCCTGGAACTTGTTGGAGGCGATCGCCAGCCGCACCCCGCGGCGCACCAGCTCCCCGACCAGTTCGGGAATGCCGTCATAAGGACGGGTATGCCGGGCGATATGCTCCGTATAGCAGGCCACGAAATCGGCCCGCACGGCAGCCACCGTCTCCGCCGTGCGCAGGGCTTCGGGCAGCGCGCGCTCCACCAGCCGCATCACGCCGTTGCCGACGAAGCCGCAATAATCCTCATAGGTATGACAGGGCAGCCCCCGCGCCTCCAGCACCTGATTGCAGCAGGCGGCCAGATCGCCGATCGTATCGAGCAGCGTGCCGTCCATATCGAAAATAACCAAATCCGTCGTTCGCTCCATAGTCAAGTTTCTTCGGGTCGTCCGCACCGAAACGCATTGCCCGCTGCGGAGCGGTCGCACCCCGCAGCCCTCCGATCGCGGACGACAGTTTCGGGACAAAAATAACATATTTTCGCGAAAGTCGGGAAACCGCCCCTCCGGGAGAGGAAACTCCGCTCAGAAAGAGCGCGTCAAAACAGATTGCCGTAAACGAATCCCGCGACCGTCGCCAGCACGACGACCAGCACGACATAGACAACGGTCTTTTTCGTCCCCATCACGCCGCGGATGACCAGCATGTTGGGCAGCGACAGCGAGGGTCCTGCCAGCAGCAGGGCCAGCGCCGGGCCTTTGCCCATGCCGGAGGCCAGCAAGCCCTGAATGATCGGCACCTCGGTCAGCGTGGCGAAGTACATGAAGGCTCCCGTGAACGAGGCGAAGAAGTTCGAGCGGAGCGAATTCCCACCGACCGCCCATTCGATCCAGCAGTTCGGAATGATGCCCGCGATCGTCTCGCCGTCATGCGTCGAGCCGAGCAGAAATCCCGCCGTCACGACACCGACGGCCAGCAGGGGCATGATCTGCTTGGCGAAACCCCACGACGACAAGGCCCACTCCCGGTTCTCAGGATCGCCCTTGTCGCAGAGCAGCATGACGGAGAGGGCGGCGATTCCGACGATCATCGGCACGAGCGGCACGAGTCCGGCATCGGCGATGAACGCCGTTGCCAGCCATGCGGAGAGCGCCGTTGCGGCGGCGGCCGCGGCGACCCACGCAAATTTCAGTTTCAGCACCCGAACGAGCGACCGGCAGAGCAGTAGCCCGAATCCGGCCGTGAAGTACCATTTATAGGTAAAGACGAACTGCCAGAGCCCCGTGTCCGTCGCGGCGGGCGCACCCCAATTCGCGAAGACGAGGATAGCGACCAACGTAAAGAAGTACAGCGCCGTCTGCCGCGCCGGGCGTTTTTCGGGCGGCGGTACGATATTCATCTGCCGCTCCTTTTTCGCCTGCTCCTCTTTTCTGAAGATAAACGCCATCGCAAGACCGATGACCACCGAGAAGCAGACGGCTCCGATCATACGCGCCACACCTAACTCGACACCGAGAATCCGCGTCGTGAGGATGATCGACAGGATGCTGACAGCCGGGCCGGAATAGAGAAACGCTACGGCCGGCCCCAGACCCGCGCCGCGCCTGTAGATGCTCGTAAAGAGCGGCAGGATCGTACAGGAGCAGACCGCGAGAATACCGCCCGAAACGGCGGCGACGGAGTAGGACAGCCACCGCTTCGCGTTGGCTCCGAAATATTTCAGGACCGATCCCTGACTGACGAATACGGCGATAACGCCCGCGATGAAGAAAGCGGGCAGCAGACACAGCACGACGTGTTCGCGGGCGTACCATCTCGCCAGATCGAGCGTCGCACTGACCGCCGTCATGAATCGTTCGCTGCCTGTCGGCAGGAAGAAGAGAGCCGCGAATACGGCCACGATCCAAAAGAAGGTTTTCAACTCTTTTTCAGGTTCCATTTTTTCGATTGTTTTGTGTTTCGGGGCGCAGCCTACGGGAGAGGACCACTATGTGGGCGGGCCTCCGCGGAGAAAAGTTGCAGCCCGGAGCGCAACAAGCACCCTGTCAGACTCCCAACAATTTCCTGATCTCGCTCTCCGAGGGAACATATCCCTTGATGCGCACCACGCCATCCACCATGACCGCCGGGGTGGTCATGATGCCGCAGTCGAGCAGCTCCATAATATCCTCCTCTTTCGTGAGCGTGACATCGAGTCCGCACTCACTCACGACCTTCCCGATGGCGGCATACGTCGCCCTGCACTTGGCGCAGCCGGGTCCGAAAACTTTGATCTCCATGATTCCTGTGATTTTATCGTTTGTGTTTATAAAAGAACGGCGCAATAGTAAATTCCGATCGCGACGAACAGCCCGCCGACAATCCGGTTGAGCCATTGCTGCACGGTCTGCATCTTTCCGTAAAATGCGCCGATTCGTCCGACGCTGAAAGCCAGGATCCACGCCACGACCAGCACGGGCAAGGCGGTGGCAACGGCGAAGACAGCCGGCAGCAGCCAGCCCGCCGTCGCGGCCGCCGACATGGGGATCAGCACCCCGAAGTAGAAAACCCCGCTCGTGGGGCAGAAAGCCATCGCGAAGAGCATTCCGAGCAGGAAAGCCCCTCCGCCGCCGCGCCGGGCCAACCCCTCGCCGCCGACCCTGAGGCCGAACTTCGGCAGATGGAGCCGGTCGCCGGCGAGCATGAACCCTCCGACGAGCAGCAGCGCAGGGCCAAGCAGCAGTTCGCCGTATCTGCCGACGAGCTTCTGAATGCCGAACAGGCTCGAACCGCCCCGCAGCAAGAGAATCAGCCCCACGCCCAGCGCAGTATAGGCGGCCACGCGACCGAGCGTATAGAGCAGCCCGCAGAGAAACACCCGCCGGCCGTTCCCGACATTCCTGCCGATAAAGCCGATCGCGGCGATGTTCGTCGCCAGCGGACACGGCGACACGGCCGTCAGCAGCCCCAGCAGAAAAGCTGTCAGGACAGGTGTCGAGCTGCTGTCCAATAACGATTGCAACCACTCCATAAACGTCATTCGTTCAATGCGGCTGCAATCTTTTCCGCCAGACCGTCGCGAAAGGCATCGGGAGCCGTGCGGGCATTCCCGAAGGCAAATCCGGTCAGGTTTTCGCGCGTCTCCCTGCCGTCCCGCCAACGATTGACGAAGAGCGACGACCACGCCACCTGGTAAGCCTCGGCCAGCCGTTCGTTCTCCGGCGCGGAGATATCCACCGAGCGGAACACGACCGCCCCACCCTCCACCTCGTCGGCAAAGAGGGTTTCGACCGTCTGCCGGGCGTTTTTCTCGATCGCCGTGCAGGTGGCGCAGCGTTGCTTGCCGTGGAAATAGAACACCTCCACGCGGTCCCTGTCATCGAGCGCAGGTTCCCGGTTCGTCGCCGAGCGGGCTCCGCAGCCGGAGAGCAGCAGCCACAC
>JAIEHQ010000081.1:9081-28511 GCA_029065825.1 Alistipes sp. | reverse complement strand
CAGCCACACCGCTCCCAGCAAAAATCCTCTTGTCATCATTTTTCCTCCAGTTTGTCAATTATAGATATCAGTTTGTCGAAATAAAGTTCCGAATCGGTCGCCCCCCGGGTAATCTTGCATCGAAAAATCTCCTTTCCCGAACGATCCAGCGCAATCCACTGGGGCGGAACGACCGCATGATAGCTCCGGGCCAGCTCCCTGTTGCGGTCCATGACCACCTCCCAGCCCCATCCGTTGCTGCCGACCACCGATCTGACACGCCCGGCGGTGCGCTGGTCGTCCACCGAGACGAGGACAATCCTGACCCTCACCCTGTCGCGGCACCCACTCCAGGCATCGTACAGCTCGTCCAGCATCGCGATATTGTTCGGGCAGCAGGTTTTCCAGAAGACAAGGAGCGTGCATCCCTTTTCATTGGCGTAGTCGGCAATCCGGCACACCCGCCCGTTCATGTCGCACACCGGCTGTTCCGGCCAGAGATTCTGTGCCGCCGCGAACGCAGCAGCGAGCAGCACACCCGTCATGCAGAGGAAACGTTTCATAGAAGGCCTTTTTTTATTTGTTTTTCGTCGAATTACGAACATTGCATTCAAAAAAAATCATTCGCAGCACCCCGTCCCCTCCGAATCGCCGCAGGAGGCGCAGGAGAAGAATCCGGCAAAGGCCGCGCGGGCCAGCTCCCAATTTGCACGATTGATGCAGTAGCGCACCTTCGGCGGCTCGATCGAACCCTGGATCAATCCCGACTCCTTCAGCTCCTTGAGGTGCTGCGACACGGTCGCCTTGGAAATTGGCAATACCTCATGAATGTCGCCGAAGAAACAACACCGCTGCTGCGCAAGAAATTGCAGGATCGCAATACGCGCAGGATGTCCCATCGCCTTGGCAAAAGAGGCGAGCTGCAGCTGCCGCTCCGTATATTTCCGTTCGTCGGTCATTCGGTTTTCGTTTCGTTCGCAAATCTACGAACAATTCCGGATTTTCCAACGGATTTCTCCGTTTTTATTTTTCGAAATTCACTTTTTATTCCTATATTTGAGAAACGAACGCTTCCGACCATGACTGCCCGCATTCCGACTCCCCGGGAGGTTTTCCGGTTTTATGCGGAAGGCTTCCGCTCGATGACCATCGGCCGCACGCTGTGGGCCATCATCCTCGTCAAGCTCTTCATCATGTTCGCCGTGCTGCGGCTCTTCTTCTTCCCCGACCTGCTGGCCGGCATGACGCCCCGCCAGCAGAGCGACCACGTACTCGAACAATTAACCGACATTAACCAATAACTCGTTTTCGTATGCTATCGGATTATCTGCAGACCGTCGATTGGTCGCGGGCGCAATTCGCGATGACGGCCATCTACCACTGGCTGTTCGTCCCCCTCACGCTGGGGCTGAGCATCCTCTGCGCCATCATGGAGACCCTCTATTACCGCACGGGCGACCCCTTCTGGAAACGCACCGCCAAATTCTGGATGCGCCTGTTCGGCATCAACTTCGCCATCGGCGTGGCGACCGGACTGATCCTCGAGTTCGAGTTCGGCACCAACTGGTCGAACTACTCCCACTTCGTGGGCGACATCTTCGGCGCGCCGCTGGCCATCGAAGGCATCCTGGCCTTCTTCCTCGAGAGCACCTTCGTCGCCGTCATGTTCTTCGGCTGGGAGAAGGTCGGCCGGGGATTCCACCTCTCGGCCACGTGGCTGACGGCCGTCGGCGCCAACCTTTCGGCCCTCTGGATTCTGGTGGCCAACTCCTGGATGCAGTATCCCGTCGGCTGCACCTTCAACATCGACACCGTGCGCAACGAGATGACCTCCTTCTGGGAGGTACTGCTCTCGCCCGTCGCGATCAACAAGTTCACGCACACGGTTACCTCCTCCTACGTACTGGCCGCACTGTTCGTCTGCGCCGTCTCGGCCTGGTATCTGCTGCGGGGACGCGAGCGGGAGATGGCCCGCCGCAGCATCGGCATCGCCTCGCTCTTCGGAGTGGTCTCGGCGCTGGTCACAGCCTACTCGGGCGACCGCTCGGGCGCGATCGTGGCGCAGGTGCAGCCCATGAAGCTCGCCGCGATGGAGGCGCTCTACGAGGGACGTGAGGGCGCGCCGCTCACGGCCGTCGGCGTGCTGCGCCCCGAAGCGGAGCGCGCAGAGGGCGAAGCCCCCTTCTATTTCCGGCTGGAGATCCCGAAGATGCTTTCACTCATGAGCTTCCGCGATGCCGATGCCTTCGTTCCGGGCATCGACGACCTGGTCGAGGGCAACCCCCGCTACGGCATCATGTCCGCTGCCGAGAAGATCGAGCGGGGCCGCGTGGCGATCGACGAACTCAAACGCTTCCGCGAAGCCCGCGAGGCGGGCGACCCGGAGACCCTGGAGGCGATCCGCGCCGAATTCGACCCCACCACCCCCGAGGGAGAGGAGTTCCTGCGCGAATATTTCGCCTACTTCGGCTACGGCTACCTTACCTCACCCCGGCAGATCGTGCCGAACGTACCGATGCTCTTCTACTCGTTCCGCGTGATGGTCGGCGCGGGCATGCTCTTCATCCTGGTGCTGGCGGCGGCCTGGTGGTTCAACCGCCGCGAGACGCTCGAACGCCGGCGCTGGATGCTCTACGTGCTGCTGTTCTGCCTCCCGGCCGCCTACCTCGCCTCGCAGGCCGGATGGATCGTCGCCGAGGTGGGCCGCCAGCCCTGGGCGATCCAGGACCTGATGCCGGTCGGCGTGGCCGCCTCGCGCATCGCCAGCAGTTCGGTCGCCACCACCTTCTTCCTCTTCCTGGCCCTCTTCGCGGCACTGCTCGCCGCCGAAGTGAGCATCCTTTGCAAACAGATCAAAATCGGACCCGAAAAAGAGTAAAACGATATGGACACTTTAAACCTGCTGCAACACTACTGGTGGTTCCTGATCTCCCTGCTGGGCGCACTGCTCGTCTTCCTGCTCTTCGTCCAGGGCGGACAGGGACTCCTCTGCACCATCGGCCGCACGGAACACGAACGCGACCTGATCGTCAATTCGCTGGGCCGCAAATGGGAGCTGACCTTCACGACGCTCGTTACCTTCGGCGGAGCGTTCTTCGCCTCCTTCCCGCTCTTCTACTCGACCAGCTTCGGCGGGGCGTTCTACGTCTGGATGCTGATCCTGCTGGTCTTCGTCCTGCAGGCCGTCTCCTACGAGTACCGCCGCAAGCCGAACAACCTTCTCGGGCAGCGAACCTTCGAATGGTTTCTCCGAATCAACGGAATAGTCGGCACTCTGCTGCTGGGCACGGCCGTCGGCACCCTCTTCACGGGCGCGAACTTCACGGTCGATCGCCTCAACATGGCCGACCTGGGCGGCGACACGACCATCTCGCAGTGGACGACCCCCTGGCACGGGCTGGAGGCGGTGCTCGACTACCGCAACGTGGCGCTGGGGCTGGCCGTGCTCTTCCTCTCGCGCATGCTGGCGCTCCACTACTTCATGAGCGACATCGACGACACGACGATCCGCGAACGGTCGCGCCGCCGCTCGCTCTGCGCCGCCGGGGCGTTCCTGCTCTTCTTCCTCGTCTTCCTCGTCAGTCTCCTCCTCTCGACGGGCTGGAGCTACGATCCGACCACCGGCACGATCGCCGCCGAACCCTACAAGTACCTGCACAACCTGTTCGAAATGCCCTACCTCCTGGCCGGACTGCTCGCGGGCGTGGCGCTGGTGCTCCGGGGCATCCTCTCGGGCTGGCGCGGCGACCGGCGGGCGATCCGGTGGAGCGGCCCGGGCGCGGTCCTCACGGTGCTGGCGCTGCTGCTCACGGCCGGCTGGAACGACACGGCCTACTATCCGTCGCTCGCGGACCTCGACTCCTCGCTGACGATCGCCAACTCCTCGTCGAGCCTCTTCACGCTCAAGGCGATGAGCATCGTCTCGTGCTTCATCCCCTTCGTCGCGGCCTACATCGCCTACGCCTGGCGGGCGCTGCGCGGCCGCCCCGGCGACGGCGGGCAGCCGCTCAAATACTGACGCGGAAGGCCCTGAATTGCTCAGCGGCAAGTTCCGCCCGAAGACGAAATTCCCCGGTTTTGTCGGGGAATTTCCTTTCCGACTGCGGAGCGGCCCTCCCGCAGCGACAAGCTGCGGCACCTTTTTCGCCCGGCAGCGAACCTGCGGCGGATCCGCGCATGCAAAAAGAAAGGAAAAGCCGCGACATCGGAGTCGCGGCTTTTCCTTTCCTTGCGAAGCGGGCCTCTATTTCTGCATCTTGTTGAGGAATGCCTCGATCGTGTTCTCGATCAGGCAGCAGATCGTCATGGGACCTACGCCGCCCGGTACTTTGGTGATGAGCGAAGCTTTCGGCTCGCAAGCCTCGAAATCGACATCGCCGCACAGCTTTCCGGTCTCGGGATCGCGGTTCACACCCACGTCGATCACCACGGCACCCTCGCCCACCATGTTGCCCGTCACGAACTTGGGCCGTCCGATGGCCACCACGAGGATCTCCGCCTCGCGCGTTACCTCCGCGAGGTTCTTCGTCCGGCTGTGGGTAATCGTCACCGTGGCGTTCTGGTCGAGCAACAGCTTGGCCACCGGCAGGCCGACGATCGTGCTGCGGCCGATGACCACCGCCTTGCGGCCGGCCAGCTCCACACCCGAGGCCTTCAGCAGCTTCATGATTCCCTTCGGCGTACAGGGCAGCACGCAGGGCTGTTTCTGCCACAGGGCGGCGACATTGAGCGGGTGGAACCCGTCCACGTCCTTCTCCTGACGAATGCGGGCGATGACCCGGTCGGAGTCGATGTGCTTGGGCAGGGGCAGCTGCACCAGGATGCCATCGACCGTATCGTCGGCGTTGAGCTCGTCGATGATGCCGAGCACCTCCTCCTCGGTAATGTCCGCCGGTTTGCGGATGGTCGTATTTCGGATACCCACCTCCTCGGCCGCCTTCGACTTACCGGCCACATAGGAGACGCTGCCGGGATCTTCGCCGACAAGCACCACCACCAGATGCGGCAGACGGCCGTATTTCCCGGGGAACGTCTTTACCTGCTCGGCCATCTCCGCTTTGAGGGCGATCGCCAAATCTTTTCCGCTAATTACCATATATGTCTCTGTTTTTAAATATACACTCCCAATCCTGCCGCCGGGCAGCGGCGGCAAAGATAACTATTTTTCCCCTAAAAAGGCCTTGCAGCCGATGTCGCGGCGGTAAAAAAGACGGTCGCATCCGATTTTCTCCACCTCTGCGAGCGCCTTGAGCCGCGCCTGCTCGGGATCTTCGCCCCGGCATACGACGATCATCACGCGGCCGCCCGCCGTCACGAGCCGCCCGTCGCGAAGAGCCGTACCCATGTGATAGACCACACCGTCGATCCGCTCCGTCCCCGTGATCTCGGCCCCCTTCTCGTAGGAGCCGGGGTATCCTTCGGAGGCGAGCACCACGCCGAGCGTAGCGAAGTCGTGCCACTCGGTCCGTCCGGGATCCTCGCCGTCGGCCACGGCCCGGAAGATGTCGTAGATGTCGCTCTTCAGGCGCGGCAGCACCACCTCCGTCTCGGGATCGCCGAAGCGGGCGTTGAACTCGATGACCTGGATGCCCTGCGGGGTCTTCATCAGACCGCCGTACAGCACCCCCGTAAAGGGGCAGCCCTCGCGCACCAGCGCCTCAGCCACCGGACGCATGATCCGTTCCAGGGCGAAAGCCTCGTCCTCGGGTGCGAGGAACGGCAGCGGCGAATAGGCCCCCATACCGCCCGTGTTGGGTCCCCTGTCGCCGTCGAAAGCGCGCTTGTGGTCCTGCGCCAGCACCATCGGCGCGACCTTGTCGCCCGCCACGAAACACATGAACGAGAACTCGGGTCCCGTAAGGTAATCCTCCACCACGACACGGCCGTGACCGAACTTGTCGTCGAGCAGCATATCCCGCAGCGCCGCCTCGGCCTCCTCCATCGTCGCGGCGACCACCACGCCTTTGCCGGCGGCCAGTCCGTCGTACTTCAGCACGGCGGGCAGCGGACGCGAACGGACATAGGCCAGCGCAGCCTCGTAATCGTCGAAGGTCCGGTAGCCGGCCGTCGGGATGCCGTAGCGCTCCATCAGGTTTTTGGCGAACTCCTTGCTCGACTCGATGCGGGCCGCAGCCTGCGTCGGGCCGAAGATCCGCAGCCCCTCCTCGCGGAAGCGGTCCACGATGCCCACGACCAGCGCCGCCTCGGGTCCGACGACCGTGAGGTCGATCGACTGCTCCCGGGCGAAGCGGAGCAGCTCCTCGACATCGGTATCCTTGATCGGCACGCACTCCGCCTGCCGGGCGATGCCGGCATTGCCCGGAGCGCAATAGATCTTCTCCACCTGCGGCGAGCGCGACAGCGCATCGACGATCGCATGTTCGCGGCCTCCGCCGCCTACAACCAACACTCTCTTCATAATCTTCTAATGTTTGAAATGGCGCATGCCGGTAAACAACATGGCGATACCCGTCTCATCGGCCTTGCGGATCGAATCCTCGTCCCGCACGCTGCCGCCGGGCTGCACGATAGCCGTAACGCCGCTCGCAGCCGCAAGCGTCACGCAGTCGTCGAAGGGGAAGAAGCCGTCGGAAGCCAGCACCAGCCCCTCGGTCACTCCCTGCGCATGGGCCTGCTTGAGGGCCAGCTCGGCCGATCCGATGCGGTTCATCTGTCCGGCACCCACGCCCAGCGTGCGGCCGTCCTTCACCACCACGATCGCGTTCGACTTGACATGCTTGACGATCCGCCAGGCGAAGTCGAGGTCGGCCAGCTGCTCCTCCGCAGGACGCTTCGCCGTCACGCACATATCGGCCGTGATCCCGCACGTTCCCAAGTCGAGATCCTGCACCAGCAGGCCGCCCGAAACGCTGACCAGCTGCCGCTGCGCACCGCCGCACCGCTCCATCGGCACCTCCAGCAGGCGCAGGTTCTTCTTCGTCGAGAGCAGCTCCAGCGCCTCCGGCTCGAACGACGGAGCCATGATGATCTCCAGGAAGATCGGCTTCATCAGCTCGGCCGCCTCGCGCGTGAGCGGACGGTTCACGGCCACGATGCCGCCGAAGATCGACACCTTGTCGGCCTCGTAAGCCTTCGTCCACGCCTCGACCACGTCCCGGCCGACCGCCGCGCCGCAGGGGTTCATGTGCTTGAGTCCGACGCAGCAGGGCGCGTCGAATTCGCGCACGATCGCCAGCGCCGCATTGGCATCCTGGATATTATTGTAGGACAACTCCTTGCCCTGCAGCTGCCGGGCATAGGCCAGCGAGTAGGCGACCGGCTCCCCGCCCCGGTAGAACTTGGCCTGCTGGTGGGGATTCTCGCCGTAGCGCAGCGACTGCTGGAGGTCGAACTCCAGGAAGAGCTTCTCGTTCAAGCCCGCCTTGTCGCGCATGTAGGTGGCGATCATCGCGTCGTACTGCGCCGTGTGGGTGTAGGCCTTGGCCGAAAGGGTCAGGCGCGTGGCGGGGGTCGTATTGCCCGACGCGCGCACCTCCTCCAGGATGGTCGCGTAGTCGGCCGGATCGCACACCACCGTCACGTCCCGGTAGTTCTTGGCCGCGCTGCGCAGCATCGACGGACCGCCGATGTCGATGTTCTCGATCGCCTCCTCCATCGTAACCCCCTCGCGGGCGATGGTCTGCCGGAAGGGATAGAGGTTCACGCACACCAGGTCGATGAACCCGATGCCGTTCTCCTCCAGCGCCCGGAGGTGGCTGGGATCGTCGCGCCGTGCGAGCAGGCCGCCGTGCACCTTGGGATGGAGCGTCTTGACACGTCCGTCGCAGATCTCCGGGAAGCCCGTCACGTCGCTGATGTTGATTACCTCAACCCCGCTGTCGGCCAGCAGTTTCATCGTTCCTCCCGTCGCGATGATCTCCCATCCCGACGAGCGGAGTTCGCGTGCGAAATCCACCACGCCCGTCTTGTCGCTCACGCTGATTAATGCTCTCATATTCTTTTCTGTTCTCTTGCTCGATAATTTATCTTAATTATACAATAGACGGCTGCGAACGCTACCGTCCGGCCACCAGCCGGGCCACCGTCTCGACGTAGAGCGGATGTTCGACGGCATGCACCATCGCCTCCAGCTCCCCGACATCGTCGCCCTCGTAGGGAAAGGCCCGCTGCGCGAGGATGCGCCCCCCGTCCAGCTCGCCGTTCACGTAATGGATCGTCACGCCGAACACCTTGACCCCGTAGGCGAAAGCGTCGGCGATGGCGTGCGCCCCCTTGAATGCGGGCAGCAGCGAGGGGTGGATGTTGATGATCCGCTCGGGATAGGCCTCCAGCAGCACATCGGAGACGATGCGCATGTAACCGGCCAGGCAGATCAGCTCCACGCCCGCCTCCCGAAGCCGGCGGACGATCTCCCGCTCGTAGTCGGCTTTCGAGGCGTAATCCTTCGGCCGGAACGTGAAGGTCGGCACTCCGTAGCGGGCCGCCCGCTCGTTCACGTAGGCTCCGGGCCGGTCGCAGACCATCAGGCCGATGCGGGCATCGATACGCCCGTCGGCGCAAGCGGCGGCCAGCGCCTCGAAATTCGAGCCGCTGCCGCTCGCGAATACCGCGATCGTCTTCATCGCCTAACGGATTTCCACTCCCGGGCGATCCGTCACGCGGCCGATGACCGAAGCCTTCTCGCCCTGCTTCTCCAGGATGGCGATGACCTCCGCCGCCTCGTCCTGCGACACGGCGAGCACCATGCCCACGCCCATGTTGAAGATGTTGAACATTTCGCGGTGGGCGATGCCGCCGCACTTCTCCAGCATACGGAACACGGGCAGGATCTCCCACGTACCCTCGTGGATCTCGATACCCTGTCCCTCGCGCAGGATGCGGGGGATGTTCTCGTCGAAACCGCCGCCCGTGATATGACTGATGCCGTGAACATTGCACGAACGGATCACCTCAAGCACCTGCTTGACGTAGATTTTGGTCGGCGCCAGCAGCACCTCGCCCAGCACCCGGCCGTCGAGTTCGTCGTAGGCCTTGCGCAAATCGAGTCCCGCATCGGCGACGATCTTGCGCACGAGGCTGAATCCGTTGGAGTGCA
This sequence comes from Alistipes sp., assembly GCA_029065825.1. GTDB lineage: Bacteria > Bacteroidota > Bacteroidia > Bacteroidales > Rikenellaceae > Alistipes. Next base: position 19,477 of record JAIEHQ010000081.1, on the reverse strand, counting down.
CGCCGCTCGACGCGATGCCGACCAGCACGTCGCCCACACGCACCTTCGTGCCGTCGATCAGACGCGACTTCTCGACCACACCGCACGTGAAGCCGGCGATATCGTACTCGCCGCCGCCGTACATGCCCGGCATCTCGGCCGTCTCGCCGCCGATGAGCGCGCAGCCCGCCTGACGGCAACCCTCGGCCACGCCCGCCACGATCGCCTCGATCTTGGCCGGTTCGTTGCGGCCGACGGCCACGTAATCCAGAAAATAGAGCGGCTCGGCACCCTGCGCCAGCACGTCGTTCACGCACATGGCGACGGCATCGATACCGATCGTATCGTGTTTGTCCAGCTCGAAAGCCAATTTGAGTTTGGTGCCCACGCCGTCGGTTCCGCTTACCAGCACCGGCTCCTTGATATTGAGGGCCGAGAGGTCGAACATGCCGCCGAAAGCACCGATGTTGCCCATCACGCCCGTGCGCGAGGTCGAGGCCACGTGCTTCTTGATGCGACGCACCACCTCGTATCCGGCCTCGAGATTCACACCGGCCTTTTCATAACTTTCCGCCATAACTGTTTCTTTTAATAATTTACAGAATAAATCGAATCAACATTTTTCCGCCCCTTCGGACTCTCCGTCCAGCCCGTACAGCGAGGTCGGATAGTGGCCCGTGAAGCAGGCCGTGCAAAGTTCGTCGCGGTGGCCCGCACGCAGCAGGGCCTGCGGCGAGAGGTAGGCCAGCGAATCGGCGCCGATATACCGGCGGGCCTCCTCGACCGACATGCGGGCGCAGAGCAGCTCCTTCCGCGAAGCGGTATCCACGCCGTAATAGCAGGGATTGCAATAGGGCGGACTGGCGATGCGCAGGTGCACCTCCGTGGCTCCCGCCTCGCGCAGCAGCTGCACGATACGCCGCGAGGTGGTGCCGCGCACGATCGAATCGTCGATGAGCACCACCCGCCGGTCGCGCACGATGCTCTGCACCGCCGAGAGTTTCATCCGCACGCCCTTCTCGCGCAACTCCTGCGAGGGCTGGATGAAGGTGCGGCCGATGTATTTGTTCTTGATGAGACCCATCTCGTAGGGGATGCCGCTCGCCTCGCTGTAGCCCATCGCGGCACTCAGGCTCGAATCGGGCACGCCGACCACGATATCCGCCTCGACGGGCGACTCCTCGTAGAGCAGCCGGCCCGACTCCTTGCGGAAGGCGTGGACGTTGCGGCCCTCGATATCGCTGTCCGGACGGGCGAAATAGATATACTCCATCGCGCACATCAGGTGGCGCTTGAACTTCGAGTAGTCGCTGCTACGCAGGCCGTGGCGGTCGATGGTCACGATCTCGCCCGGCTCCACGTCGCGCAGGAACTCGGCACCGACCACCTCGAAGGCGCAGCTCTCGCTGCTGATGACGTAACCGTCGCCCAACCGTCCGATCGAGAGCGGCCGCAGGCCGTACTTGTCGCGGCAGGCGTAGATGCGGTTGGCCGTCATGATCAGGAACGCGAAAGCCCCCTCGAGCATGTTGAGCGCCTCGATAATCGAATAGATACGCGGCTGGTTGGGGTTGCGCACCTCCTTCTTGATCAGGTGGGCCAGCACCTCGCTGTCCGAAGTAGACTGGAAGAGGCTGCCCTTGCGCTCCAGAAACTCATGCAGCTGCTCCGAATTGACGATGTTGCCGTTGTGGGCCAGGGCGAAATCGCCCGTCTTGTGATGGAACAGGAAGGGCTGCACGTTCTCGATGCCCCGTCCTCCCGAGGTCGGATAGCGCACGTGTCCGATGGCCATGTTGCCCTTCAGCCCCGAGAGTTTGGTCTCGTTGAAGACCTCCGTCACGAGGCCCTCGCCCTTGACGCGGCGCAGCGCGCCCTCGTCCGAAACGCTGACGATGCCGCACCCCTCCTGGCCCCGGTGTTGCAGGGCATGGAGTCCGTAGTAGGTCAGCGTCGCCGCATCGGGAACGCCCACCACGCCGAACACGCCGCACTCCTCGTGGATCTCCCGATCGTCGATCGGCCGCTGCATCAGATTCTCCTCAGCCATCGCCTACTGTTTAACCGTTTTCTCCAGACGGGCCAGGATCTCCTCGTACGCCTCGCGCACCTTACCCAGATCGCGGCGGAAGCGGTCCTTGTCGAGCTTCTCATTGGTCGAAGCGTCCCACAGACGGCAGGTGTCGGGCGACACCTCGTCGGCCAGCACGATCTCTCCGTCCGACGTGCGGCCGAATTCGATCTTGAAGTCAATCAGGTTGATGTTCATGCGGGCGAACAGCTCCGTGAGCGCCCGGTTGATCTCGGCCGTCATGTCGTAGATCCGCTTGAGCTCGTCGTAAGTCACGGCACCCAGCGCCACAGCGTGGTGGTCGTTGATGAGCGGATCGCCCAGCTCGTCGTTCTTGTAGCAGAGGTCGAAGATCACGTTCGAGGGTTTCGTACCCTCCTCGATGCCCAGACGCTGCGCCATCGAACCGGCGATCACGTTGCGCACGATGACCTCCAGCGGGATGATCTCGACGCGGCGGCAGAGCTGGTCGCGGTCGTTGAGCGTCTCGATGTAGTGGGTCCTGATCCCCTGCTTCTTCAGGTACTCGAAAATCAGGGTCGAGATCCGGTTGTTCAGCACGCCCTTGTTCTCGATGGTCGCCTTCTTGATATTGTTGAAAGCGGTAGCCGCATCCTTGTAATGAATCAGGATCGTGTCGGGATCGTCCGTGAGGAAGACCTGCTTGGCCTTGCCTTCGTAAAGCATTTCGCCTTGTTGCATAGTGTGTTTATGTTTTTGAGTTCTTATTGTTTCTTTCGGAAATAGTTCACCGCATTGCCGAAGATGTCCTGCACCTTCTCGCCCGCGATATTCTTGAAGAGGTTGCGGTCGTAGCGCTCCGTGTGTCCCATCTTGCCCAGGATGCGGCCGTCGCGGCTGACGAGGCCTTCGATCGCATAGCTCGAACCGTTGGGGTTGTAGGGAGCCTGAGCTGTCGGCCGGCCGTCGGGACCGACATACTGGAATGCCACCTGGCCGTTCTCGAAGAGCTCGCGCGCCAGCTCCTCGCCGACCACGAACTTGCCCTCGCCGTGGCTGACGGCGATCGAGTGCAGGTCGCCCGCCGCGAAGCTGCTCAGCCAGGGCGAGGCGGCGGTAGCCACCCGCGTGGTCACGATCTGCGAGATGTGGCGGTTGATGTCGTTGCGGAAGAGCGTCGGCGAATCGGCCGTTACCTGCCCCAGTCGTCCGTAGGGAAGCAGACCCGACTTGACCAGCGCCTGGAAGCCGTTGCAGATGCCCAGGATCAGGCCGCCGCGATCCAGCAGGCGGTGGACCTCTTCGGAAATATCTTTGTTGTTCAACACATTGGCAATGAACTTACCGCTTCCGTCCGGCTCGTCGCCCGCAGAGAAACCGCCGCACAGCGCCAGGATGTGGCACGACGCGATCGCCTCCTTCATGCGGCGGATCGAACGGAAGATATCCTCGGCCGTCAGGTTGCAGAAGACCTCGCTGCGCACCTCGGCACCCGCACGGCGGAAAGCGCGGGCCGTGTCGTAGTCGCAGTTCGAGCCGGGGAACACGGGAATGAAGACCACCGGATGCTCCACCGCCTCGCCCGGATACTCGATCCGGCGCGTTCCGGGCACCTGCTCCATGACGGTGGCGCGATTGTCGCCCTTGTCGGGATAGATCGCGGCGAAACGCTCCGTGTTGGCCCGGTACAGCTCCTCGAGCGGCATCCGCACCCCATTGACGGTAAGGACCGCCTCGTCCGCGGTGCGTCCCAGCAGTTCCGCCGCCGGGAAATCGAGCGGCTCGGTGCTTTCGACCACGATCGAACCGTAGGCACGGTCGAACAGCGTGCGCTCATCCAGCTCGACCGCAGCCCCGATCTCGTTGCCGAACGACATCTTGGCCAGCGCCTCGGCCACGCCGCCGAAACCGACGGCATAGCCCGACACGACCGTACCCCGCTCGATGGCCGAGCTGACGAAATCGAAGTTGCGCTTGAGCGCCTCGGTATCGGGCATGCGGCTCTCCAGCGGCGTATGGCGCACCAGATAAATATAGTGACCGCCCGCCTTGAAGTCGGTCGAGATCACCCGGCCGGCATCGACGGTCGTGATGCCGAAGGCCATCAGCATCGGCGGCACGTTGATCTGCTCGAACGTTCCGCTCATCGAGTCCTTGCCGCCGATCGAGGGCAGCCCCAACTCTACCTGCATCTTCAGCGCACCGAGCAGCGCGGCGAACGGCTTGCCCCACGTGCGGGGCGACTTGGTCATGCGCTCGAAATACTCCTGGTAGGAGTAGCGCATCCTATCGTAGCGGGCACCGGCCGCCACCACCTTCGCGGCGGCATCCACGACGGCATAGGCCGCGCCGTGGTAGGGACTCCACGATGCCAGGAAAGGGTCGTAGCCGAAGGCCATGATGCTGGCCGCGTCGGTGTAGCCCTCCGTCGGGAGCTTCTGCACCGAAACCTGCGTCTCGGAGCGCTGCGTGCGGCCGCCGAAAGGCATCAGCACGGTCGAGGCACCGATCGTCGAGTCGAACATCTCGATCAGTCCCTTCTGCGAGACGACGTTGTCGTCGGCCAGCAGCCGCTCCATCCGCTGCCGCAGATCGGCCCCCTCGGGTTCGCGGCGGAACGGGTCGCACTGCTCGACCGCCCCGATCTCCGCCTCGGCATAGTGCTTGGCACCCGCGCTGTCGATGAAGTCGCGGGAGAGATCGACCACCAGCCGGTCCTTATGATACATTCTCATGCGGCGCGTGTCGGTTACTTCGGCCACATGGGTTACTTCGATATTCTCCTCGGCGCAGTAGCGCTTGAACTCCTCCTCGTCCTTCGGCTCGATCACGACGGCCATGCGCTCCTGCGACTCGCTGATGGCCAGCTCCGTCGCATTCAGGCCGCTGTATTTGGTCGGCACGCGGTCGAGCCAGATCTCCAGGCCGTCGGCCAGCTCGCCGATGGCCACGCTCACGCCGCCCGCACCGAAGTCGTTCGACTTCTTGATCAGGCGCGTCACCTCCGGACGGCGGAAGAGCCGCTCCAGCTTGCGCTCCTCGGGCGCATTGCCTTTCTGCACCTCGCTGCCGCACATCTCCAGCGACTTGTCGGTGTGCTCCTTCGACGATCCCGTCGCGCCGCCCACACCGTCGCGGCCCGTCCGGCCGCCCAGCATCAGCACCACGTCGCCCGCCGCGGGAGACTCCCGGCGCACGTTCTCCGCCTTCACGGCACCGACGACGGCACCGACCTCCAGGCGCTTGGCCACATAGTCGGGATGATATACCTCGCGTACATGAGTCGTGGCCAGACCGATCTGGTTGCCGTAGCTCGAATAGCCGGCCGCCGCCTTGAGGCTGATGATCCGCTGCGGCAGCTTGCCCGGCAGGGTCTCGTTCACGGGCTGGTAAATATCGCCCGCGCCCGTCACGCGCATCGCCTGATAGACGTAGCTGCGGCCCGACAGCGGGTCGCGGATCGCACCGCCCAGACAGGTCGAGGCTCCGCCGAAGGGTTCGATCTCGGTCGGGTGGTTATGGGTCTCGTTCTTGAACTGGAGCAGCCACTTCTCGGGCTTGCCATCGACCTCGATCTCGACGAAGACGCTGCATGCGTTGTTCTCCTCGCTGACCTCCAGGTCGTCGAGCATGCCCTTGTGGCGCAGGTAGCGGGCACCGATCGTGGCCAGATCCATCAGGCAGATGCTCTTGGCCTCGCGCCCCAGCTCGCGGCGGATCTTCAGGTAGAGCGCCAGCGAACCCTCGATCTCCTCGCGCACGAACGACTCCTCGACCGAAATGTTCTCCAGCTCGGTGGTAAAGGTCGTGTGGCGGCAGTGGTCGCTCCAATAGGTATCCAGAATGCGCAGCTCGGTCTCGAAGGGATCGCGCCCCTCCTCGCGGAAATAGCGGACCACCTCGCGCAAGTCATCGGCATTCATCGCCAAACCGTTTTTCCGGCAGTAAGGCTCGAGGTCGGACTCCTCCATGAGGCGGAATCCCTCCAGCACCGACACCGGTGCGACGGAGGCGCTTTGCGGATCGTCGAGCACCCGCATGTCCTTCTCGCGGGCCTCCACCGCATTGATGCAGTAGCGGCGGATGCGGGCCATCGTCTCGTCGGAGAGTTTCTCCGGGAAGACGAGCAGCCGCGAACTCTTGATCTTCACGTCGGCCGACGGGTCGATCAGCCGCACGCAATCGACCGCCGAGGCGGCGCGCTGGTCGAACTGACCGGGCAGGTACTCGATCGCCAGCGAGCTGACATCGCCGATCCGGCACTCGTCGGTCACCTCGTCGGTAGCGATCTCTCCGAAGACCGCATAGCGGCTCTTGGCGAGCAGCTCCTCCGAAAAACCGAACAGATCATATACATTGAGCAGGCGCAACCCTCCGAGCGACAAATTGAGATTGACGTTCAGGTCGCGCAGCATGCTCTCGGCCTCGACCCGGAATTCGGGTCGTTTCTCCACAAAAATACGGTAACTCTTCATTTTATTTATATTCGCTTTTGGCGATTCCAATTATTTCACTCTCAGACGGCCCGCCCGGCCGATCCGCGCCCCGCGGCGGAAATTTTCCGCCCGGCGGCGCTCTTTTTCCGCCCCCGGCCGCAAGAGACGCGGCGGGAAGGCGCAGGCGGCTATTTCACGAAACGGTCCGCCCACTGCGCGGCGTACTCCCCGCCGGTCATCCCGACGAAGGTCACATGCCCCATTTTGCGCTTGGGCTTGGAGACGGTCTTGCCGTAAACATGTACATAGACATCCGGATGCTCCTCGCGCGCCAGCGCCTCGGCCGCCTCCAGATCCTGCCCCAGAATGTTCTTCATCACGGTCGGGGCCACCAGGCGCGGCTCCTCGAGCGGCATGTCCAGCAGGTAGCGGCACAGCTCGCGGAACTGGTTGGTCGTGGCCCCCTCGATGGTCCAGTGGCCGCTGTTGTGGGGGCGGGGAGCCATCTCGTTGAAGTAGATCTCCTCTCCCTTGACGAAGTATTCGATCGCCAGGATGCCGCGATAACCGCAGTCGCGCATGAAGCGCCGGGTCAGCTCCGTCATCCGCTCGCGCAGCGGCTCGGGCATCTCCGCCGGCACGATGCAGAGGTCCAGGATTCCGTCCCGGTGGACATTCCGCCCGACGGGGAAGCAGACCACCTGCCCGCCGTCCGAGACCGCCACGACGCTCGCCTCGAAGTCGAACGGAACGAACGCCTCCAGAATGCAGGGCACAGCGAGCAGTTCGCCCGCCCGCTCCAGGTCGGACTCCGAGCGCAGCACCGCCTGTCCGTGGCCGTCGTAACCCAGCGTGCGGGTCTTGAGCACGCAGGGGAACCCGATCCGGGCGACGGCCCGGCGCAGCGACTCCGCGTCATCGACCGCCTCGAAATCGGGGGTCGGCAGCCCGTGCTCGCGGGCATTGTTCTTCTCACGCAGGCGGTCCTGCGAGTCGAACAGGGGACGGAAGCCCTGCTTGATGTTATACTTGCGCTCCAGCGCGACCAGCAGGTCGCCCGGAACGTTCTCGAATTCGTAGGTTACCACATCGCTGCGACGGCACAACTCCTCGAGCGCCGCCGGATCGTCGAAACGGGCCACGATATGCTCGTCGCACAGGCGGAACGCCGGAGCGTCCTCCGCCGGATCGAGGCACACGGTGCGCGCCCCGAGCAGGCGGGCCTGCTCGACGATCATCAGCCCCAGCTGGCCGCCGCCGATAATTCCGATCGTCTTGACTCGCTGCATCTCCATCACAACTCGGCTTTCAGTACATCCTCGGTCTGCTTCGTGCGGAACGCCTCCAGCCGTGCGGCCAGCTCGCGGTCCTGCAAAGCCAGAATGGAGACGGCGATCAGCGCCGCATTCTTCGCCCCGCCGATGGCGACGGTGGCCACCGGCACGCCGGCCGGCATCTGCACGATCGACAGCAGCGAATCCAGTCCGCTGAGCGCCCGCGACTTGACCGGCACGCCGATCACGGGCAGCGGCGTCATGCTCGCGACCATGCCCGGCAGGTGGGCGGCACCGCCCGCACCCGCGATGATTACCTGCAGACCGCGCTCCTTGGCCGTCTTGGCATATTCGACCAGCAGATCGGGGGTCCGGTGGGCGCTTACCACCCTCTTTTCGAACTCCACGCCGAACGACGCGAGCGTCTCCGCCGCAGCCGACATCGTCTCCCAATCACTGGTAGAACCCATGATAACTCCCACTTTCATATTCAGAACAATCTTTAAATCAACAAACAATAAAAGAAGCGCCGCCAGGACAAGGACCTGTCATAGCGGCGCAAGTTTTCATATCGCGACGGACGATCGCAACTTCGACTCGCCCCGCATCCGTTCCTTCAAACGACCCGCACACGAGGTCGCGACGCATCGCCCGGCACGCACCGGAATCATCGCTCTGCGCCTGCGGCGCGCATGGGTCATCGCAACTCTTTTCATACTCTTCGGAACCACCGCGAGACCCGTTCGGGTCCCGTTGAATTTGCATCAGCAAATGTACGAATAATTTCGACTCCAACCTAACATTCCGGCCAGATTTCTATCGACATTGTTTCCACAAAACCGACCGGAGCGCTCCGCGCTCCCGCACACCGCCCGGCATGCACGCCGCCCGACGGCCCGCGACGCACACCGCATCCCGAAAAATCGCGATCGGAGCAGCCTCCAGAGCCGCTCCGACCGCAAACAGATGCGACAGCGCACCGAATCGCGTTATTCGATCTTCGCCTCGCAGTAGGCACAGCGGCAGGCATCGCCCGAACGACGGAACAGCGGATCGACATCCTCGGTGGCCGCGATGCAGCGCGGGTTCGTACAGCGCAGCGCCGGATCGGCGAAAAGGTCCGGAGCCAGATCGGGCACGGCGGCGGGGCGCAGCCCCTCGTTCCAGCGCAGCAGCTCGTACATGAGCGCCATGCGGACGAACTTGCCGTTCTCCACCTGCCGGAAATAGGCGGCGCGCGGGTCGTTATCGACCTCGCGGGCGATCTCGTTCACGCGGGGCAGCGGATGGAGCACGATCATGTCGGACTTGGCCGTGCGGAGCTTGGCGGCATCCAGCACGAAGCTGTCCTTCACGCGTTCGTACTCCGCCTCGTCGAAGAAGCGCTCCTTCTGCACGCGCGTCATGTAGAGAATGTCCAGTTCGGGCATGGCCTCCTCCAGCGTGTCCGCCTCGCGGAACTCCACGCCGCGGGTCTGCGTCTCGATCTCGTGGCGCATGTACTCCGGCAGGCGCAGCTCCTCGGGAGCGATCAGCACGATGCGGATGCCCTCGTAGCGCGACATGGCCCGGATGAGCGAATGGACCGTACGGCCGAACTTGAGGTCGCCGCAAAAACCGATCGTCAGATGATCCAGCCGCCCCTTCTCGCGCTTGATGGTAAGCAGGTCGGTCAGCGTCTGCGGCGGGTGGCTGCGGCTGCCGTCGCCGGCATTGATGACCGGAATGCCGGCATACTGCGACCCCACGAGCGGCGCACCCTCCTTGAAGTGGCGCATGGCGATGATGTCGGCGAAGCAGCGGATGACCCGCACCGTGTCGGCGACCGTCTCGCCCTTCGTGACCGACGAGGAGTTGGCATCCGAGAAGCCGATGACGCTGCCGCCCAGCTCCAGCATGGCCGACGTGAAGCTGAGCCGCGTCCGGGTCGAAGGCTCGTAGAAGAGCGTGGCGAGCTTCTTGCCCCGGCACACCTGGCTGTACTTTTCCCGATTGGCGATGATGTCCTCCGCCAGGGCGATGATCTGAGCGGTCTCGGCGACCGAAAGATCCGTAGGGTCGATCAAATGGCGCATGGCTTCCGGCTATTTGTTGATCCAGCTCTCGTCGGAGGGGTTGTTGCGGAAGGCGATCAGCCGCTGCCGGTCCTCCGGACGGATATATCCCTCCTCGGCCGCCACCTCGACCAGCGCGTCGAGGTTCGAGAGGCTGTAGTTTACCACGTCGGCCTGCTGCAGACGCTCCAGCCCCTTCTTCATGCCGTAGGTAAAGATGCTCACCACGCCCAGCACCTCGGCACCCGCGGCGCGCAGCGCCTCGACCACCTCGATGCACGATCCGGCCGTCGAGATCAGGTCCTCGATGACGACCACCTTCTGTCCCTTCTCGAGCTTGCCCTCGATCTGGTTGCCGCGGCCGTGGTCCTTCGAGCCGCTGCGGACATAGCCCATCGGCAGATCGAGGATCGTGGCCGCAATGGCTGCGTGGGCGATGCCGGCCGTCGAGGTGCCCATCAGCACCTCGCAGGCGGGGAACTTCGCCCGCACGGTCTCGGCGATCGCCGCCTCGACCTGTCCCCGCACCTCGGGTGCGGTCAGGATCAGACGGTTGTCGCAATAAATCGGGCTTTTGATGCCGCTCGCCCAGGTAAACGGCTGCTCGGGACGCAGGAATAC
>JAIEHQ010000081.1:0-9071 GCA_029065825.1 Alistipes sp. | reverse complement strand
CAGGAATACCGCGCCGATCGAAAGCAGTCCTTTGGCAATTTTTCTTTCCATATCCTTTCGTTTTGTTCGATAATTATCTTGTTTGCAGGGCAGGAAGCGGACTCCGCGTCTCCCCTCTCGCCCGCACTTCCTCCGCCCCTTCTCGCCTCTTCGCGGCAGGACGGCAGCGGTCCGGACGCGATCACTCCCGATCGAGCGCGCGCCGCAGCACCGCCTCGACCTCCCCGGGACGGACGGCCCCTTCGTGCGCCTTGCTGTCGCCCACGTAGAAGGTCGGGACATAGTAGTAGTCGTAACGGTCGGCCACCTCCGGCTCCGCCAGCTCGTCGATCCGCTCGACCGACAGCCGCGCATAGGGTTCCTGCGCCAGCAGCCGGTCCAGCACCTCCATAGCCCGCAGGCAGTGGGGGCAGCGGGGCTGGTAAAACAGCTTGATAGGCTTCATCCTCAACCTCCGGCGGTTATCCGACGAACTCCGCGACGCAGCGGCGATAGGCCGCCACAGGATCGGGCGCAGCCGTGATGGGACGACCCACCACGATATAGTCCGAACCGATCTCGCGCGCACGGGCAGGGGTGGTCACACGCACCTGGTCGGCCACGTCGCCGTCGGCGAAACGCACGCCCGGCGTGACGGTCAGGAACTGTCGGCCGCACGCCTCCTTGACCATGCCGGCCTCCAGCGGCGAGCAGACCACGCCGTCCAGCCCCGCCTCGCAGGTGTTGCGCGCGTACTTGACGATCGTGTCGTTGATCGAGGCACCGATCAGCAGCTCGCGCTGCATGCGCTCCTCGGAAGTGGAGGTCAGCTGCGTGACGGCGATCAGCAGCGGACGCGTGCCGTCCGGACGGGTCAGCCCCTCGATGGCCGCACGCATCATGTCGATCGTACCGGCGGCATGGACGTTGCACATATCGACCTCCAGACGCGAGAGCACCGCCATCGCCTTGCGGACCGTGTTGGGAATGTCGTGCAGCTTCAGATCGAGGAAGATCCGGTGGCCCCGGCGCTTGATCTCCCGCACGATCTCGGGTCCCTCGGCATAGAAAAGCTCCATGCCGATCTTCAGGAAAGGTTTGCGCTCCTCGTCGCGGAACAGGTCCAGAAAGCGGAAGGTCTCCTCCGCGCTGCTGAAGTCGCAGGCGATGATCACATCGCGGTTATCGTTGTTCATATCCGTTCTATTTTTTTCGTTAAATCAACAATTCATATGAAAATCCCGGCCTACTCCACGCAGCCGATGATCTCGGAGAGGCGCTCGATACCGAGCCGCTCCATCTCGCGGGGCAGCTCCTCGACGATCTGCTTCGAGGCGTAGGGATTGCGCAGGTTGGCGGCCCCCACCTGCACGGCCGTAGCGCCGGCCATCATCATCTCGATCACGTCGCGGGCCGTCTCCACGCCGCCGCATCCCATGACGGGAATCCGGCACGCCTTGGCCACCTGATAGACCATCCGCACGGCCACCGGGAAGATCGCCGAGCCGGAGAAGCCTCCCATCGTGTTGGCGATGACCGGCCGGCGGCGCTTCAGGTCGATCCGCATGCCCAGCATCGTGTTGATGAGGCAGATGCCGTCGGCACCGGCCTCCTCGCACGCCCGGGCGATCGCCACGATGTCGGTCACGTTGGGGCTGAGCTTGATATAGACCGGCTTGGTCGTCACGGCCTTCACGGCGCGCGTCACTTCGGCCGCAGCCTCGGGAGAAGTGCCGAAGCTCATGCCTCCGTGCCGCACGTTGGGGCAGCTCACATTGACCTCGATGATTCCCACCTGCTCCTCGCGGTCGATCCGCTCGCAGCAGTAGGCATACTCCTCGATCGAGAAGCCGCTGATGTTGGCGATGACCGGCTTGCGGAAAAAGGTCTTCAGGCGGGGCAGCTCCTCGCCGATGACCGCGTCGATGCCGGGATTCTGCAGCCCCACCGCATTGATCATTCCCGCCGTACATTCGGCGATGCGGGGTGTCGGGTTGCCGAAGCGGGGTTCGCGCGTGGTTCCCTTGAAGGAGAACGAGCCCAGGATATTGATGTCGTAGAAATCCTTGTATTCGTTGCCGTAGCCGAACGTTCCGCTGGCCGGAACGACCGGGTTGTCCAGCTTCAGGCCGCTAAGGATCACCGAGGTGTCCAACTTTCTATCTTGCATGTCGCACTGTGCTTTTGAATTTTACCAAATGACCTCCTCTTTCTTCAGCACGGGCCCCTCCTTGCAGATGCGCTTCGAGCCGTTGCGCGTCTGGCACGAGCAGCCCATGCAGCCGCCGAAACCGCACCCCATGCGCTCCTCGAAGCTCAACTCGCCCGGCACGTCGCCCGTCGCCTCGCTCAGCGCCCGCAGCATCGGCAGCGGGCCGCAGGCGTAGAAATAGTCGCAGTCGATGCCGCGCTCGGCGAGCACCGTCGTGACGAAACCCTTCACGCCGCGCGAGCCGTCCGCCGTCGCCACATGGACCTCGGCCCCGAGCCGCCGGAACTCCTCTTCGTAGAAGATCTCCTCGGCGGTGTTGAACCCGAGCACCACGCTTACCGCGCATCCCCGGGCGATCAGCGTCCGGGCCAGGTTATAGAGCGGGGGCACCCCCACTCCGCCGCCCACGAGCAGCGGACGCGGCCCGCAGGCCTCCGGATCGAAGCCGTTGCCCAGGCCGGTCAGCAGGTCGAGCTTCGTACCCGCCGCCATGCGGCTCATGCGCTCCGTGCCCTCGCCCACGACCTTGTAGATGAGCGTCAGCGTCCGCCCGTCGTAGTCGCACACCGAAATCGGACGGCGCAGAAACAACCCCTCGATCTCGATATTGACGAACTGCCCGGGACGGGTAAAGTATTGCGTATCGCCTTCGAGCGTCATCCGCCATACGGTCGGCGTGAGCGGCTCGTTGGTCAGTATGGTATATGTTCCTTTCTTATACATGGTCTCTATCTTTTTTCGGAGCGGCCGCACACCGAAAGCACGGCCGCTCCGTGAAAAGCACTCGCCTCCCGCTACTCCGCGTCGATGGTCGAAACGCCCAGCGTGATCTCCTCCAGCACGTCGAGCAGCACCTTGACCGTCTCGAGCGCCGTGAAGATCGTCACGTTGTTCTCGACGGCCGTGCGGCGGATCTCGTAGCCGTCCAGGCGGGTGTTGTGCTGGTTGATGTCGATCGTGTTGATGACGTAGCTTACATGGCCCTGGCGCAGCGAGTCGATGATCTCGCTGCTGCCCTCGCTCAGCTTGCGGCGCGTGCGGGTGCGGATACCGTGGCGGCGCAGGAACTCGGCCGTGCCCTTCGTCGCCTCGATGTTGAAGCCCAGGTCGTAGAAACGGCGCACCAGCGGCAGCGCGGCCTCCTTGTCCTTGTCGGCGATCGTGAGGAAGATCGTGCCGTAGTTCGAGACGGTCATGCCCGACGACTGCAGCGCCTTGTAAAGTGCGCGCGTGAGCTTGTTGTCGTAGCCGATCGCCTCGCCCGTCGATTTCATCTCGGGCGAGAGGTAGGACTCCATGCCCCGGATCTTGGCGAACGAGAAGGCCGGAGCCTTGACGAACCAGCGGGTGCGCTCGCGGCCATAGACCTCCGTGATGCCCTGCTCGCGCAGCGAACGGCCCAGAATCACGCGCGTGGCGATGTCGGCCATCGGCACGCCCGTCGCCTTCGAGAGGAAAGGCACCGTGCGCGACGAACGGGGATTGACCTCGATGACATACACGTCGTCCTCGCCATCGAGAATGAACTGTATGTTGTAGAGGCCGACGATACCGATCCGGCGGCCGAGTTTGACCGTGTAGTCGATGATCTTCCGCTTGGCCTGCTCGCCGACGCTGAAGGTCGGATAGACGCTGATCGAGTCGCCCGAGTGGATACCCGTCTTCTCGACATGCTCCATGATGCCGGGAATGAAGACATCGCGGCCGTCGCAGATGGCATCCACCTCCAGCTCGCGGCCCATGATGTAGCGATCGACCAGCACGGGGCTGTCCTCATTGACCTCTACGGCCGTCTGAAGGTAGTGGCGCAGCCGCTCCTCGTTCGAAACGATCTGCATCGCGCGGCCGCCCAGCACGAAACTCGGACGCACCAGCACCGGATAGCCAATCCGCTCGGCGGCGCGCACGCCCGCCTCGATGTCGGTCACGGCCTCCGCCTCGGGCTGGGGAATGCCCAGCTCCTCCATGATCTTCTCGAAACGGCCCCGGTCCTCGGCGTTGCAGATCGCCTCCACGCCGGTGCCGATGATGGGCACGCCCAGCTCGTGCAGCGGCTCGGCCAGGTTGATGGCCGTCTGGCCGCCGAGCGAGACGACGATGCCCTTGGGCTGCTCGTGGACGATGACGTTCATCACGTCCTCGACGGTCAGCGGCTCGAAATAGAGCTTGTCGCTGGTAGTATAGTCGGTCGAGACGGTTTCGGGGTTGTTGTTGATGATGATCGCCTCGTAGCCCGCCTCGCGGATCGACCAGATGGCGTGGACGGTCGAATAGTCGAACTCGACACCCTGGCCGATGCGGATCGGACCCGAGCCGAGCACCACGATCTTCTCCCGATCGCTTACCTTCGACTCGTTCTCCTGTTCGTAGGTCGAGTAGAAATAAGGCACGTAGGAGGAGAACTCGCTCGCGCAGGTATCGATCATCTTATAGACGGGCATGATGCCCAGTTCGCGGCGCAGCAGGAACATATCCTTCTGGCTCACGCCCCACAGCTGTCCGATGTATTTGTCGCTGAATCCCATGCGCTTGGCATCGCGCAGCGTCTCCGGATCGCGCGGCCGGGCCGCCACGACCTTCTCGAACTCGACGATGTTCCGGAACTTCTCGAGGAAGAACATGTCGATCTTGGTGCTGTTGTAGATCAGCGACAGATCGACCCCCTTGCGGATCAGCTGCGCGATGGCGTAGAGGCGGTCGTCCGTGCCCTCCTTGATGTAGGAGAGCATCTCGTCGATGGTCCACTCGTCGAATTTCTTGTGGTAGATATGGCAGACACCTGTTTCGAGCGAGCGCACGGCCTTCAGGAGGCTCTCCTCCATCGTGCGGCCCACCGACATTACCTCGCCCGTCGCCTTCATCTGCGTTCCGAGCTTGTTCGATGCGTCGCTGAACTTGTCGAACGGGAAGCGGGCGATCTTGGTAACCACGTAGTCCAGCGCCGGCTCGAAGCTGGCAGGGGTGTTGGCGATGCGGATCTCGTCGAGCGTCAGTCCGACGGCGATCTTGGCGCTCACGCGGGCGATCGGATAGCCGCTGGCCTTCGACGCGAGGGCCGACGAGCGCGACACGCGGGGATTGACCTCGATCAGGTAGTATTTGAACGAGAGGGGGTCGAGCGCGAACTGCACGTTGCAGCCGCCCTCGATCTTCAGGGCACGGATCAGCTTCAGGGCGCTGTCGCGCAGCAGCTGATACTCCTTGTTGGTCAGCGTCTGGCTCGGAGCCACCACGATCGAGTCGCCCGTGTGGACACCGACCGGGTCGATGTTCTCCATGTTGCAGATGGCGATGGCCGTATCGTTGCTGTCGCGGATCACTTCGTACTCGATCTCCTTGTAACCCTTGATGCTCTTCTCGATGAGCACCTGGTGCACCGGCGAGAGGAAGAGCGCGCCGCGCATCATCTCGCGCAGCTGCGTCTCGTTGTCGGCGAAGCCGCCGCCCGTACCGCCCAGCGTGAAGGCCGGGCGCAGCACCACGGGATAGCCGATCTGCGCGGCGGCGGCCACACCCTCCTCGATCGAGTTGGCGATCACCGACGGAAGCACCGGCTCGCCGAGCGACTCGCACAGCTCCTTGAACAGCTCGCGGTCCTCGGCCTGCTCGATGCTCTCGAACGAGGTGCCCAGAATCTCCACCTGACACTCCTGCAGCACGCCCTTCTTGGCCAACTGCACCGCCAGGTTCAGACCCGTCTGTCCGCCCAGGCCCGGCACGATGGCATCGGGACGCTCGTAGCGGACGATCTTGGCCACGTATTCGAGCGTGAGAGGCTCCATATAGACCTTGTCGGCGATCTGCGTATCGGTCTGGATCGTCGCCGGGTTGGAATTGACCAGCACCACTTCGTATCCCTCTTCCTTGAGGGCGAGGCAGGCCTGCGTGCCCGCATAGTCGAACTCGGCGGCCTGTCCGATCACGATCGGACCGGAGCCGATGACCATCACTTTCTTTATATCGGTTCTCTTAGGCATTTTTACTCTCCTCCATCATTTTAATGAACTTGTCGAACAGGTAGGCGCTGTCCTGCGGACCGGGCGCGCTCTCGGGATGATACTGGACGCTGAAGATCCGGTCCTCGCGGCACTCCACGCCCTCGGCCGTGTTGTCGAGCAGATTCAGGTGGGTCAGCTCCAGGCGGGTATCCTTCAGCGAGTCGATATCGACCGCGAAGCTGTGGTTCTGGCTCGTGATCTCGATCTTGCCCGTCTCGATCCGCTTGACCGGGTGGTTTCCGCCGCGGTGGCCGAACTTCATCTTGAAGGTGCGCGCCCCGTAGGCGAGCGAGATGATCTGGTGGCCCAGGCAGATGCCGAAGATCGGCAGGCGGCCCCGAAGCTCACGTACCAGCCGGATGACCGACTCCGCGTCGGTCGGATCGCCCGGACCGTTCGAGAGGAACAGTCCGTCGGGCCGGAAGGCCAGCACCTCCTCGGCCGTGATGTCGCAGGGTACCACCGTGACGTTGCAGCCCCGCTCGTTGAGCTTGCGGATGATGTTGTACTTGATGCCGCAATCGACCGCCACCACGTCGAACCGGTGGTTGGCCGTGCGGGAGAACCAGCGCTTGCGGCAGCTCACGCGCTCGACCATGTCGTGGCGCAGGGGCGAGGCCGCGATGCGGCGCAGCGCCTCCTCGACCGGCGTGTCGGCATCGGTCAGGATGATCCGCTGGCTGCCCTCGTCGCGGATGATGCGCGTGAGCATGCGGGTATCGACACCCCAGATGCAGGGAATGCCGTACTCCTCGCACACCTCGCCGAGGGTCTTGGTGTAACGGAAGTTGCTCGGGATGTCGTTGTACTCGCGCACGATCATGCCGCCGATAGTCGGATAGCGGGTCTCGTAGTCCTCGTCCGTGATGCCGTAGTTGCCGATGAGCGGATAGGTCATCACGACCATCTGGTCGGTATAGGAGGGATCGGAAAGAATCTCCTGATAACCGACCATCGAGGTGTTGAAGACGATCTCGCACACCGACTCCTTGTCCGCGCCGAATCCGTAGCCGTAAAACTCACGGCCCGATTCCAGCACGATTTTTTTGGTAAATGGTTTCATATCTCGTTATTTCGTTATTTGTCCTTTCAAACTTTCCGCCGCATAGGCCGTGCGCCCGCCGACGACCGTCCAGAGCGTGCGCCCCGCCACGCGCCATCCGGCGAAGGGGGTGGCGCGGCCCATCGAGAGAAAATCGCCGGGATCGATCGCATACTCGGCATTCAGGTCGAACACCGTCAGGTCGGCCAGCTCGCCCGGCCGCAGCCCCCCGCCCAGCGAAAAGAGGCGGCGGGGTCCCTCCGACATGCGTTCGACGAGCTGCGCGAGGGTCAGCACGCCCCGTTTTACCAGGTAGGTGTAGAGCAGCGGAAAGGCGCACTCCAGTCCGACGATCCCCATCGCGCTGTCGCGGAGGCCGCGCGACTTCTGCTCGGCCGTATGGGGCGCATGGTCGGTGGCGATCGCCTCGATCGTCCCGTCGGCCACCGCCGCCAGCAGCGCCTCGCGGTCCTCGCGGCCGCGCAGCGGCGGGTTCATCTTGAAGCGCCCCTCCTCCTGCAGGTCCTCGTCGCAGAGGAGCAGGTAGTGGGGAGCCGTCTCGCCGCTCACGGGAAGCCCCGCCGCCTTCGCGCGACGGATCAGCTCGACGCTCTCGCGGGTCGAGACGTGGCAGACGTGGTAGCGGCAGCCCGTCTCGGCCGCCAGGCGGATGTCGCGCTCGACCTGCCGCCACTCGCTCTCCGAGCAGATGCCCTTGTGTCCGTGCTCGCGGCAGTAAACGCCGTCGTGGATGTATCCGCCGCGCAGCAGCTCATCGACCTCGCAGTGGGCCACGATCGGACGGCCCGTGCGGGCGGCCCGGCGCATCGCCTCGGCCATGAGCGCCTCCTCCTGCACGCCCCGCCCGTCGTCCGAGAAACCGACGACCTCGGGCGCGAGGGCCTCGAAATCGACCAGCTCGCCCCGCCCCTTCTGGCCCCGCGTGATGCAGCCGTAGGGCAGCACCCGCACCGAAGCGTCGCGGCGGATAGCCTCCAGCTCCACGGCCAGGTGCTCCGGCGAATCGGGCGCGGGATCGAGGTTGGGCATGGCGCAGACGGTCGTATAGCCGCCGTGTGCGGCGGCGGCCGTTCCGCTCGCAATGGTCTCCTTGGCCGTGAAGCCGGGTTCGCGCAGGTGGACGTGCACGTCCACCAGGCCGGGCACCACGCAGCATCCCGTCAGATCGACGACCAGGTCATCGGGCCCGGCTACGATCCCGTCGCCGAGGGCGACGATACGCTCCTGCTCGAAGGCCAGATCGCCCTGCACGAAAGCACCGTCGCGGTAGATTGTCGCTCCTTTGAGTATCGTTTTCATCTCGTTCGCAGTTTCGTTCGCCCGACAGCGGGCATACGCGTACAAAAAAGAGGGCAGCCGAACAGCTACCCTAAATTGGAAAATCCATCAAAAAACCGGAGGCGTATTCCGACGAACCGTTTCGGAAATCGCTGTTACGCTGGCGCATGGATCTCTGCGATATGTGCGGTTTGCTGCGTAACATTCGTATATCGTTTTTCCGGTTAGATTTCGGAGGCAAAGATAAGCAAAATTTGCGACCCGGACAAATCAATCCCGTGAAAATATTCGCGGCCGGAAACTCCCGCTTTTCGGGGAAACGCTCCGGCGAATCATCCCCCGATCGGGGTATTTCGCCCCACCTCCGCGCCGCGGAGCGCAAGCCCGGCCTAAAAATGCACTATATTTGCTCGCAACGTGAAAAAACGGGGCCGCAGACCGCCGCCCGCAGAAAAAACGACCGCCTCATGACACACCATTCGCTCCTCGTCCCCCTGCTGCTGACGCTGGGGGCCGGCCTGGCCACCGGCATCGGCAGCAC
>JAIEHQ010000080.1 GCA_029065825.1 Alistipes sp. | reverse complement strand
GGCTTGTGGTCCGAAGACCGGATCGACGATGTCTGTACGCCCGAGGCGCTGCGGCGAGACCGGGCGACCATGATAGGCTTTTACAATATGCGCCGCCGCGAGATGCTCGGGCGGGAACCCAATGCGGGGCATCGGGCCGTCGCCGCGCTGGAGCGCCATTTCGAAGTGGAGGTGGTCACGCAGAATGTCGATAACCTCCACGAGCGGGCCGGGTCGTCGCGCGTCACGCACCTGCACGGCGAGCTGACCAAGCTGCGTTCGTCGGCCGATCCCGGACTGATCGTGCCGATCGAGGGGTGGGAGCAGCCGCTCGACGCGACGGCCTCCGACGGAGCCTTGCTGCGTCCCCATATCGTCTTTTTCGGCGAGTCGGTGCCGATGTTCGACCGGGCCGTCGGGATCGTCTCCGCAGCCGATCTGTTCGTCGTCGTCGGGACTTCGCTCGCAGTCTATCCCGCCGCCTCGCTGGTGCGCTACGTGCGGCCCGGGGTTCCGGTCTTTCTGGTCGATCCGGGCGAGCCCGACACCTCGATGATCCGCAATCCGTTCACGCATGTACGGGCGCGGGCGGCGGAAGGTATGCCGGCGCTGGCCGAGCGGCTGGAAAAGGAGTTCCGTTAGCGTTGCATTCCGGCGGCGATTGCCCCCGCATGCTTCGGCGGGCTGTTTCGTTCTTTGCTGCCCTCATGCTTGTCTGCGGATGCGGACAGGGGCTGTCCTTTTATATAAAAGGAATTTCCGGCAAACGCTCAGACGGGTTGCCGGAAATTTCTTTCGATGCCGCCGCTTCGCATGCGCGGCTGGCTACTCTCCGAAATAGATGTCGAGCAGCTTTTTCGCCGCCACGAACGAACTCATGCGGTCGTTGAGTATGTCGTTTTCCGTCTGTTCGAGCAGAGCCTCGATCTGCGGGTTGTGGTAGAAGCTGTTCCGCAGCGTCTCGTTGATCGTCTCGTACATCCAGTATTTGTTCTGCCGGTTGCGGTTGCGGACGAAGTGGCCGTTGGCCTGGATGAAGTCCAGATACTCCTCGATCCCTTTCCATACCTCCTCGAGTCCCGTGCGGGTATAGGACGAGCAGGTATAGACCCGGGGCCGCCAGCCCGATTCGGGCAGCGGGAAGAGGCGGAGCGCTCCCTGGAATTGCGTGCGTGCCAGCTCCGCCTTGTGGAGGTTCTCTCCGTCGGCTTTGGTAATGACCATCATGTCGGCCATTTCCATGATGCCGCGCTTGATGCCCTGGAGTTCGTCGCCGGCACCCGATATCTGAAGCATCAGGAACATATCGACCATCGAGTGTACGGCCGTCTCCGACTGCCCCACGCCGACCGTCTCGATGAAGATCAGGTCGTAGCCGGCCGCCTCGCACAGGATGATCGTCTCGCGCGTCTTGCGGGCCACGCCGCCCAGCGATCCGGCCGAGGGGGAGGGGCGGATGAAGACCTTGGGGTTGGAGCAAATGCTCTCCATGCGGGTCTTGTCGCCCAGAATCGAACCGCCGCTCCGCTCCGACGAAGGGTCGATCGCCAGCACCGCCAGCTTGTGCCGCAGCGAGGTAACCATGTTTCCGATCGCTTCGATGAAGGTCGATTTGCCGGCTCCCGGTACGCCCGTGATGCCGATGCGCAGCGACTTGCCCGCATGCGGCAGGCAGCGTTCGATGATCTCCTGCGCCTGGGCGTAGTGGTCGGGGTTGCTGCTCTCGACGAGCGTGATGGCCTGCGAGAGGATCGTTATGTCGCCCGCGAGGATTCCCGCGACGTACTGGTCGGTCGTGAGCGTGCGTTTTCTGCGCCGCACGAAATAGGGATTGACGATGGGTTGGTTCTCCACACCCTCCGTCACGTTGAGGGCGCTCTCGTGATGGGTGTCGAGGTACTCTTTTTCGTAGTGGTTTATTTTGGTAAACGACATGGCTTATTGTGTTATTTTCCGGATGAAACTGCTTGTCACGGTCATCGGGTTGCCCATCCATGCCACCCGATTCTTGCTATCTATCAGTACGCTGAACGGCACGAAATCCACTCCGAAGGCGGAGAACGTCCGCTTCGAGGGGTCGAGCGCCACTCCGAAGCGCGGGGCGAGATAGGGCGACAGAATCGGAGCGATCTTTTCGGGATCCTCCGGTGTGACGACGACGATGCGTAGTTTGGTGTCTAATTTGCTGGAGAGTGTTTCGAGGTTGGAGAGCGCCCGGATGCAGCCTTCGTTCGAAGAGTGGAAGAAGACCAGGAGGGTAAACTCCGCTGCGACGGGTTGTCGGTCGGAGAGCCAGGCAATGTTCTTGAGCTCCGGGGCCCGTTCGCCGATGACGATGTTTTGCGCCTGAAGGGTTCCCAGGGTCATGAAGACCGCTGCGAGGAGCGAAATGACTCGTTTCATAGCGATGAATTTTTAGCGAAGATAGGAAAAATAATCCGATAATCGAAAAGTGTATGGGATACGGTATCAATTTTTGGGCCATGCGGGCATGGAATGACTCCGGTGCGGGAGGCGAAGCGGCCACGCTGCGGGGCGAGCGGCGCAGGGTGGCCGAGGAGGACGAGTTCCTCCGCTGTTCGGCGGTGCAGGCTGCCGACCGGATCAGACGGCGGGCCTCCGCCGGACCGGGCGACGACGAGGCGGTGCGCCGCAAATACATGCTTCCCGAGCGGTATGTGCTGACGCTGATGTCTGCCGAGAGTTTCGGGCAGGAGTCGCTGCTGCTCGACCTGATGGAGCAGGGGCGGCTGTCGGTCGATCTGGTGATCTGCGGCCGCAGGACCTTCTATTCCGACGGGTTGCTGCGTGCGGCTCGTTGCCGGAGACTGGCGCTGCGCACCAACTTCATCTACGAATACACGCCCGACGAGCTGGGGGCCTTTTGCCGCATGGCCGACGGAATGGTCTATCTGCCGGCGGGGCGGGAGCATGTGCAGCCCGTCGTCGAGGCCGTGTGCGCCGGCATTCCCGTGATTCTCTCCGACACGCGCCGCAACCGCGTGGCGGCGGGCGATGCGG
>JAIEHQ010000008.1 GCA_029065825.1 Alistipes sp. | reverse complement strand
TGGCACTGACGGGAGCCGGGGCGCTGGCTGCGGCCCGCCTGCGGCTGGGCCGCCACACTCCGGCTCAGGTGGCGGGCGGCTTCGCGGTCGGAGCGACGGTCTCTTCCTGCATCGTACTCTGGGTGTGAGGAGGATATTTTCGTGGGTATAAGAATCGTTACGGGGGTTGTCCGTAACGATTTTTTTATTATATTGCGTCTGTTACATTAAAATTTACGCTATCATGAAAAGATCTTTCCTCTTTTTTATTCTGGCGCTCGTCCTCGCGGCGATCGGATGCGACAACGACAACGATCCTGCTCCCGATCGCGGGGGCGAACTCGCGGCAACGGCCTGCACGCTCGACTTTCTGGAGAATATGGGTACGGTCTGCAACTACGAACTGTCGATCGGTACCGCGCGCTGGGACGGCGGCGGCAAGGTAACGGCTCCCGGCCAGGTGGTGCGGCTGTCCCTCTATGCCGGAGTCTCCGAAGACGGAGGTACCTCTTTCCCGGCCGGAAGCTATACCCTCGATCCGCAGAACAGCTGCCAGGCGGGTACTTTCTCGGCGGTCGAAAGCTACGCGGCCCTGTATGAGCGGGGCGCGGAGCAGCCGGTCCCCGTTTCGCGCAACGCGTTCAAGTCGGGCCGGGCGGTCTTTACCGAAGGGGAGGGCGGCGTGCTCTCCGTGGCGTTGGATCTGGTGCTGGACGACGGGCGGCCGCTGCGTGTTACCTGGTCGGGCGTGCCGGAGATCGGTCAGCGGCTGACGGCGGATGTGGTCGCCACCTTCTGCGAGTTCCGCTACTGGAGGGACTACTATGCGTCGGGCAACGATAATTTCACGGTCTATATCGGTACGGCAGATCACGAAGGACTGGTCGTTCTCGGGCCGGGCGAGTTCCTGATGCTGTCGATCCAGGCACCCGCCGTGGCGGATTACAACGAGGCGAAGATCGTTCCGGGAACCTATCGCTTCGACCGCACCGACAGCTATGGCGACATGACCATCGCGGGCAGCGAATGCGTCCGCATTCTCTACCTGCCGGATGCCGACGGCGACGGCCGGATGGAGGAGACGCATGAATATTTCCGCGACGGAACCCTGGTCGTTGCCGAGACCGCTCC
Organism: Alistipes sp.; assembly: GCA_029065825.1. Lineage (GTDB taxonomy): Bacteria > Bacteroidota > Bacteroidia > Bacteroidales > Rikenellaceae > Alistipes. The sequence goes on along the minus strand of JAIEHQ010000008.1, from coordinate 2,501 downwards.
CGGCACCTACGACATAGAGCTGCTCCTCGACTCGAATGCGGGCGGCAGGGTACGCTACGCCTATTCGGGGCAGGTTCCCTTGTTCAATAACTATGCGAACCTGTGTCCCGACACGATCGAGCAGGACCGGGAGTTCGTGTGCGGTTTCGGCGAGGCCAGCTTCTTCGCAAACGGCGCTTACTGCCTCGATCTGATGTCGGGGCAGGACCCCTATCAGTTCGGCGGATGGTTCAACCGCGACCGGATGCGCATCTATCTGGAGCTCGACGAGGCCGATCCCGAACGCATCGCACCCGGAGTCTATACGGTCGGCGGGGAGGTAATTCCGGGCGGCTTCGAGATCACGGAGAATACGTGCGATATTTCCGGTTCGCACTATTTCTATCTGGATGAGGCGACGTTCGAGGCGGTGTACGGATTCTTCCAGACGGGAACGGTGGAGATCTCGTGCGAGGAGGACATCTATTCGATCCGCGTCGATGCGGTCGATACCAACGGACACAGCATTCGGGCATCCTATGAAGGCACGCTGACCATCCACTGGGATTAGGTGGCAGCAGGGCGGTGTGCGCAAGGTGTTCCGTGTCTCGGACACACCCCGCCGAACGACGAGAACCCCCGGACCTCGTGCTTCAATGCAGAGGTCCGGGGGGTCTCGTCTGGAAGCCGGGCGCCCGGCTTCGAAAACGGACACTCCGCCCGGAAGCGCCGGGCGGAGTGTCGCGAGTGAGTGCGGATGCGGTTCGCGTTATTTGCTCATGTAACCCTTCACGTAGTGGTGGTGCTGGCCGTAGCGCTCGAAAGCCGCGCGGTCCAGCTCCTCCTGAGCCGAAGGATGGGCCACCGAGATGATCAGGCGGGCACGCTCCTGGAGGCTCTTGCCGTAGAGATCGACGGCACCGTTCTCCGTGACGAACCAGTGGATGTGGTTGCGGGTGGTAACCACGCCGGCACCGCAGGTCAGTTCGGGAGAGATCTTCGACACCCCCTTGTTCGTGATCGAGGGCATGGCGATGATCGCCTTGCCGCCCTTCGAGAGCGAGGCACCGTAGATGAAGTCGATCTGGCCGCCGACACCCGAATAGAACTTCGTGCCCAGCGAGTCGGCGCACACCTGTCCCGTGATATCGACCTGCAGGGCCGAGTTGATGGCCGTCACGCGGTCGTTCTTGGCGATGACGAAGGGGTCGTTGGTGTAGCCCACGTCCATCATCAGCACGCCGGGGTTGTCGTCGATGAAGTCGTAAACCCGCTGCGAACCCATCAGGAAGGTCGAGACCATCTTGCCCTTGTCGATGTTCTTGGCCTCGCCGTTGATGATGCCCTTCTCGACCAGCGGCAGCACGCCGTCGGCGAACATTTCGGTGTGGATGCCCAGGTTCTTGTGGCCGCCGAGCTGCGCCAGCACCGCGTTGGGGATCGCGCCGATGCCCATCTGGAGCGTCGCGCCGTCCTCGATCAGTGCCGCGCAGTGCTTGCCGATGCGGGTCTCGATCTCGTTGGGTTCGGTGAAATGAGCCTCCTCGAGGGGCATATCGTCCTGGACGAAGAGGTCGATCTTCGAGCAGTGGATCATCGCGTCGCCGAATGCGCGGGGAACGTACTTATTGACTACGGCGATGACCGTGCGGGCCGTCTCGACGGCGGCGAGGGTCGCATCGACCGACGTGCCGAGCGACACGTAGCCGTGCTTGTCGGGTGTCGAGACCTGGATCATCGCCACGTCGCAGGGGACTACGCCCGAACGATAGAGCTTCTGGGTCTCGCTCAGGAAGATCGGAATATAATCGGCATAACCGCTCTGAGTCACTTTGCGGACGTTGCCGCCCACGAAGAAGGAGTCGAGCTGGAAGATGCCCTCGAACTGAGGGTCGGCATAGGGTGCCGGACCCTCGGTGTGGAGGTGGTGGATATGCACGTCCGTGAACTCATGGTTGGCGCCGCGTTCGCACATTGCCTTGATGAGGCACTGGGGTGCCGACGCTACGCTGCTCAGGTGGATATGATCCCCCGATTTGATGACCTTGACGGCTTCTTCGGCCGTCGTGAATTTGATCTGAGCGTTCATTTCTTATCGTTTTTGTAGAGATTAGTTGCGTTTTACTTCGACCTGCTCGTAGCCCTCGACGATGTCTCCGACGCGGATGTCGTTGAACGACTCGATGTTCAGACCGCAGTCCTGACCCGAGAGCACCTCCTTCACGTCGTCCTTGAATCGTTTGAGCGAGCCGAGCTTGCCGGTGTAGATCACGATGCCGTCGCGGATGATGCGGATCGGCGTATGGCGGCCCAGCTTGCCCTCGCGGACGATACAGCCGGCGACTGTGCCGACCTTCGAGATCTTGAAGATCTCCATGACCTCCGCCGAGCAGACGATCTCCTCCTTCATGACCGGTTCGAGCATGCCCTCGATGGCATCCTTGATGTCGTTGATCGCGTCATAGATGATCGAGTAGAGGCGGATTTCGATCTCCTCCTTCTCGGCCAGCTTGCGCGCCGAA
>JAIEHQ010000079.1 GCA_029065825.1 Alistipes sp. | reverse complement strand
CCTCCCTGCGGCGCGATGCCGGGGGCCGTCTCCGCCGGATGCGGTTGCAGCGGAGAATCGTTCCGGACGTAAGTTTGCCTTGCAGCCGGAACGACCGCCGGCCGCTCCTGGGCCGACGATCGTCCGATCGCAAAACAGAGACACAGCGAAAGTGTCAGAATGACGGTGTGTTTTCGCATGAACGGTTTCAATAGACGAATTCGATGTCGTCGAGATACAATTTACTGTCCGTGCTGCCCTCCATGTAGTCGCCGCGATAGCTCGACGAAGCGGTTATCATGAGGTGGGTGGGCCGGTTGTCGATGTACTCGTCGTTGTAGTTGATCTCGAGCACGACCTCCTGCCATTCGCCCGGCAGGGTGTCGGCCTGCCAGAGGGCGTAGCCCGTGATGGGATCTCCGCCGGGAAGGGTCTTGTGATTGGTCTTCAGATCGATGAACGTACTCGTATCGTTGGTATCGACGGTGTGGTATCCCTGCCATTTACCCATGCAGACGAACAGGCTGGCCTTGTCGTTCGAGCCGACGTTGCCCTTGACCCAGAAGCGGAGGGCCTTGGGGCGCGCGTTGAAGGCAAAGGGCCGTCCCATATAGACATCGCCTTTGGTGGTGTGGTGGATCCGTCCGAAGGAGCCGATGAAGATGTTGCCGGCGGCGATGGTGATGATGGCGCTCTTGGTTTCCATCAGGGCGCACATCGTACCGCTCGAGCCGGGGCGATGATCCTCCACGGCGCTGGTCGGAATGATGTTGAAGCTCGAGCCGCCCGGGTTGCCCGTGCCCCAGAAGCCGGTGTAGCCCGTGCCCATGCCGTTGCTGCCGATCGCCGACTCCTCGCAGGGGAACGGAACCTTGCCGTTCAGGTACGACCAGGTTTCGAAGCCGCCGTTGGGAACCTGCACGCCCGCCTCCGTCGAGAAGCTCCGGAGGGTGCCCGTACTTCCGTTCACGACGAGCTGGTACTCGTAGTCGTAGCCGGCCGCGAAGTCGGTGGCGCGTGCCGTGCTGGTGAAGTCGTCGCCGAGCTTGGCGTTGATGTAGTGCCACTCTCCGAATTCCTCCGTTCCCGTCGGACGGCTCCGGTAACGGATCTGCCGGTCGGAGGATGCCGCCGGGTCGGTAACGATCTCCTGGAAGTCGGCCGTGCCGAACCACAGGTCGCACTCGGGGCTTTTCAGGCCGGGGATCGCGATGCGGGAGGTGCCGATGCCCTGTATCGCCGCTGCGTCGGTCAGCGTGAATTCGAGGGTCTGGATGCCGCACGGGAATTTCGAGAAGAACGTTCCGTCGAATGCGATCTTTCCGTTCGATGCGTCGGTCGCCGTGTAGCGGATGCCGTTGGCTGCCGCCTCGGGAGCCTCCGCTCCGGAGGTCAGGATCGGGAACTTCTGTCCGCCGGTCTCGACCACGATGTTGTCGAGGGCCTCGACCGAGGTCACGGAGAATGAAATCGGGTCGGTGTGGTAGCCGACGGTCGTCCCGAGGCTGAAGCCGTCGCCCGAGATCGTGGGCTGCGGGTTGAAGATGAACGGATCGTCGAAGATTTCGCCGTTCTCCTCGATCTGCACCGTGATGCCCAGATAGCCGTTCGGAGTTTTCGAATACTTGAACGTCAGCGTATAGAGCTTGCCCGCTTCGGGGTTCGCGATGACTCCCGTCTTCTGCACCTCGCCCAGATCCTCGCCCGAGCCGTAGAAGCCCCAGCTCAGGTTGCTTACCCCCTCGGGCAGCAGGTAGTAGCCCTGTCCGTCTTCGGTGTAGGTAAGGGTCGGCACCGAACCGTTCTCCGCCTCGGTCTTGGAGAAGGTGTCGATCGTGCTGACATAGGTTCTGTAGCTGCTCATCTTCTCCGATATCGTCTGGTCGAAATTGACCTGCACGCCTATGTTGGTCAGGTGGCAGATGATGTCGCGGGAATAGATCTCGTGGGGGTTGATGAGGATGTCCGCCTCGCCGTAGTAGCTTTTGTTGGTAAAGGTGGCGTTGCTCTGGTCGCCCGCCTGAACCTTGACGCGGTATTGTCCGGCGACGAGGTAGAGGTGGCTGGGCACCTCCGTCGCCGGCGTGTATTTGCGGATCAGAACCTCTTCTCCCTCTTCCAGTTTGTAGATGCGCATGGTGCTCCGGGCCAGAGCGTCGTAGCCTTCGCTGCGGGTGGCGTTGCTCAGCCCGAGGTTCAGCTGAAGGGTGCCCATGTTTTCCATGCCGCCATCGACATCGCTTTGGGCGCATGCTGCGGCCGAAAGCGCTATTATGCCGGCCAGAATGTATGTTATGAACTTTTTCATCTCTTTTCGGATAGGGGGTTATAAGGTAACTTTGAGCTGAATCGTAGCCTCTTTCGACCCCGAAGCGTCGGAGGCGATCAGTTTGAAGTTCACGTATCCGCTCTTCTCGTTGAGTTGTGCCAGACCGTAGATCATGGGCATGAACTCCGAAATGTCGAATTTGAGGTTCTTGTTGCCCACTACGTCGTCTCCGGTCGGGAACTTGAGCGAATTGAGCACTCCTTCCGTGCTGCCCGGATTGACCAGATCCAGCGAGGGGGCCAGGCCTACGCCGGTCAGGGTCTCCTCGTCGAGGATGTTGCTGTCGATCTCCACGTTCAGTCCGGTAAGACCGGTGGCCGACGTAATGTCGATGACTACATCGAGGGCGCCTCCCGCCGGAAGAATGTGGATCAGATTGAAGTCGTTGCCTTCCCATACGATATCGGGACCTTCGTCGGAGCCGCTGCTGTGGGAGACCTGGATCGTCATCGTCGTGTAGGAGCGGCGGCCCTCCGAATCGACGGCGATGAATTTCGCGGTGTGGGTGCCGGGGAAGTCGTAGAATCCCTTCATGCCCGCGTAATTGACCTTCACGAGCAGGCTCGAACCGCTCTCCTTGACCACGCAGTAGGTGCCGGCGCTGTTTTCGCCGGGCCAGAACGATACGGTGTTGTTCGTGTAGCCCGCTGCTGCGAGTGCCGCGAGGAACGCCTCGTTGTCCGAGTCGAAGACGGCCTCGAGCGAGGCGACCGTCGAACCTGCGGCGGGTGTCACGACGGCGCTGATCATATCCGAGCAGCTTGCCACGTCGAAGTCGAAGATTTCGGTCGTGATGCGGAACGGCTGGGCTATGTCGTGGTTGTTGTCGAGGCTCAGCACCGGAGCG
>JAIEHQ010000078.1 GCA_029065825.1 Alistipes sp. | reverse complement strand
TAGAACGGATCGTTGTTGCGCAGCAGCGCCGTGTCGGGCTTGAGGAAGAAGAGCGGCTCCACGCCCGACTCGGCGGGCATCGTCGGATCGGCGTAGTTACGCCCGATGCAGATGATTTTCATGCGATGGCGGTATCAATCGTAAGGTTCGGCGGAGGCGGCCCCTGCGGGAGCCTCCGTTTTCGCCGGCTAATTTATGAAAAAAATCGCAACTCCGGGTGCGGCCGGGAAAATCGCCCCGCCCGCCGCTCAGAACACCTCGCGCAGGATCTCGACCGACTGCACGGCACGGATCGCATCGAGGTGGTAGCCGTAGTAGGCGAGCAGCGCCTCCAGAAAGTCCCCCCGCTGCCGGCGGTTCAGCCCGATCTCGCCCAGGCAGCGCACGTCGCACTCGACCAGGTCGTTCAGGATGCGGGCATTCTCGGGATCCATCGCCAGCGGATGCGGCGGCCGCGAGGCGACGTAAAGCCCCTCCCGGGCATCGAACCAGCCCCCGGGCAGGTATTCGTTGCCCGGGAAGAAGCCCAGGAAACGGCTCAGGCCGACCAGAAACCAGAGGTGGAAGTTGGCCACCCCCTCCTCCAGCACGTCGAGCGCCCGGACACTCTCCCAGACGAAGTCGAACAGCGGCGCATCGGGCTGGCTCTCCTTGACCAGCCGGTAGAGGGTCTCGGCCATGAACAGGGCGATGGTCGAGCGGCGCACGTCGAAGGGCATACGCTGCAACACGATGCCGCTCTGCACCTCGCGGAAGCGGTGCATCTGCTGGCGCGAGGAGACCAGCCCCTCGAATTCGAGGGCGAACATGGGCTGGAACAGCGCCTGCTTCGAGCCGCGCCCCCGGCTGCTGCGGATGCTCTGCACCATGTAGCTCTGCCGCCCGCCCGTGTCGGTAAGCAGGTGGACGATCATCGCCGAGTCGCCGTACTTGAGCGTATGGAGCACCACGCCGCGCGCCTTGTATGTGCGGTAGCTCTGCGGCACGGCTACACCCTCCTTACGCGGACCATCGCCCAGCCGTCGCGCAGGCGCACCTCCTGCGGCTCGAAGCCGCACTCGCGGGAGCGGGCCTCGATCAGAGGCACGTCGGCCTCGAGGAATCCGCTCATCATCAGCTCGCCGCCCGGCCGCAGCGCTGCGGCGTAGGCGGGCATGTCCATCGCGAGGATGTTGCGGTTGATGTTGGCCGCGATGAAATCGTAGGTGCGGCCTGCGATGCGGCGCACGTCGCCCTGCATCGGCACGATCCGCTCCGAAAGCGCGTTGGCGGCGGCGTTCTCGCGGCAGTTCGCCTCCGCCCACTCGTCGATATCGACCGCATCGACCGAGGCGGCGCCCCGCTTGGCGGCGACGATCGCCAGCACCCCGGTGCCGCACCCCATGTCGAGGCCCCGCTTTCCGGCCAGCGGCCGGTCGCACAGCACGGACACCATCAGGCAGGTCGTGGCATGGTGCCCCGAACCGAAAGCCATGCGCGGCATCACGACCGCCTCCAGCTCATACCCCGGCTGCGCGGAATGGAACGGTGCCCGGATCAGGACGCGCCCGTCCACATCGACCGGCGTGAAGTTCTGCTCCCAGAGGGCGTTCCAGTTCTGCGGCTCGATGGCGATATAGCGCCGCTCGGCCACACCGTAGCGGGCCAGCAGCCGGTCGGTCTGCTCCATGCAGTCGGCCAGCCGCTCACGCAGGATATAGGCCTTCAGCAAATCGCCGTCCGTCTGAAAACTTTCGTAAGGCAGCTCGGCCAGTTCGGCCGTGAGGATCTCGGCCTGCTCCGCAGAGGCGGTCCGGAGATTGAGTTCCACGTATTCCATAGCGTTCGTAGCGTTTCTTCATCCGGAACACGCTCCTATGCGGCGGCATGCGGCACGCGAGCGGAGCACCGGAGTGAAATATTATGTAAAATTCGTATCTTCGCACCGCAAAGCTACGACAAAATGGCGGAAAACGGCAACAAGTGGGAGGAAATCGCCGGCAAATACCGGCTCTACATCCAGCTGGAGAAACGGCTCTCGGAGAACACCGTTCTCTCCTACATGCACGATCTCGAACAGTTCGCCCGGTTCATCCGCGACCGCTGGGGCGACCTGCCGCCCTGGAAGGTCGAGCCGGAGATGATCCGCCGGTACATCGACCTGCTCTACGACGCCGGCCGCGAGAAGACCTCCCAGGCCCGGGCGCTGTGCGGCATCCGCAGCTTCTACAACTACCTGCTGCTGACCGAACGGATCGACGAGTCGCCCACGCGCTTCATCGACTCGCCCCGCTTCGGCCGCCACCTTCCCGACGTGCTCAGCGTCGAGGAGATCGACCGCATCATCGGCGGCATCGACACCTCGACACCCAAGGGACGGCGCGACAGCGCGATGCTCGAAACCCTCTACTCGTGCGGGCTGCGCGTCTCGGAGCTTACGTCGCTCCGGCTCGAGGACCTCTTCTTCGGCGAGGGATATATCCGCGTGACGGGCAAGGGAGACAAGCAGCGGCTGGTCCCCATCGCGGCGACGGCGCGCGAGAAGATCCTGCGCTACCTCGAAGACCGGGCGCAGCGGCCGGGGGTCGCGACCGCCGTCTTCCTGAGCAACCGCAACGGCCCGCTCACGCGCGTGATGGTCTTCACGATTCTCAAAAAAGCGGCCCTTCAGGCGGGGATCGAAAAGCAGATCAGCCCCCACACCTTCCGCCACTCGTTCGCCACCCACCTGCTCGAAGGGGGCGCGTCGATCCGCCAGGTGCAGGAGATGCTGGGCCACGAGAGCATTCTGACCACCGAGATATACACCCATC
>JAIEHQ010000077.1 GCA_029065825.1 Alistipes sp. | reverse complement strand
ACGGGTGCTGTAACAGGAGGTCAGACTCAGAAGAGCGCAAATCCCCCCCCACAAAATTCTTTTCATAACGATAATTTATAATTGGTTAGGTTCTGCAAATATAGCTAACGGAAACCGTATTTCCTAATCGGAGCGCCCCCTTTCGCCGATTTTCGGCTGCACCCCGCCCCGCGCTTTCGGCCAGCAAAGGCCGGCCCGGCTCGCAGGCCGGGCACCCTACCGGTTCTCGGCCACCCAGCGGGTCAGCTCCACGAAATCGGCGACCGACAACCGCTCGGCACGCTGCGAGAAGAAGGGATGTTCGCGTCCGCCGAAGTCGCCGAAGACCGAGCGCAGCGAGTTGCGCAGCATCTTGCGGCGCTGCCCGAACGAGGCCTTGACCACCTGCACGAACAGCCGTTCGTCGCAGTCGAGCGCAGCCACGCCGTTGCGGCGCAGCCGCACGACAGCGCTCTTGACCTTCGGAGGCGGGTTGAAGACCGTTTCGTTTACCGTGAACAGATACTCGATGTCGTACCACGCCTGAAGCAGCACGCTCAGGATGCCGTACTCCTTCGATCCGGGCGGCTCGGCCAGCCGGACGGCCACCTCCTTCTGGATCATGCCGACACACTCGGGGATCAGGTCGCGGCACTCGAGCACCTTGAAAAAGATCTGGGACGAAATGTTGTAGGGAAAATTACCGATCACGCGCAGCCCGTCGGGAAACAAGCGGCGCAGGTCCATCTTCAGGAAGTCGCCCTCCATGAGCCGGGGGGTGAACTCGGGATAGTGGACGCGCAGGTAGGCGACGCTCTCCGAATCGATCTCGGCCCCGTACACCGTCACATCCGTCCGCCTCAGGAGAAACTGCGTGAGCACCCCCATGCCGCACCCCACCTCCAGCACCGGAGCGGGAGCCTCGGCGGTTCCTCCGCCCAGCGAGTCGCAGATCTTGCGCGCGATATTGAGATCGACCAGAAAATGCTGGCCCAATGCCTTTTTTGCTCTTACTTCACTCATTCGTTCTCGTTCTTTCCGTCGGGCGGAGGGCACCGTAGGATCCGTTCCGAGCACGGCGCTCCGCAGCCCGGTCCCACGCAGCCTGCGCCGGCTTGCGGCCTCAACGGATGTATCTCTTTACCTCTTCGACGTGTTTTCTCTTTTTCTTGTGGTATTCGTTGCGGAACATGACGATTCCCGCGATGACGAAAACAGCGGGCACGACGAGTTTCGAATAGCGGCCGTCATGAAAGCACCACACGACGTTGATCGTAAACCAAAAGATCGTCGCAAGCAGAAAGACCAGTGCGACGGCGGCCGTCTTCTTGTTGAATGCAGCGGATTTCCTGTTCATAAGCGTTACTGTTTGGGTTCGTTCCTTTCCGATCGTCACTGCCGCCGGCGACGCTGCTCCCGGCACTGCCGCCGGTAGTCGAGCGCCAGAGCCGCCAGCGAACCCGCCAGCCCCAGCAGCACGATCGCTTTGCGGGAGGAGGGAGAGCAGAGGCACCACCCCGCCAGCGCCGCGACGGCGGCGGCCAGCACGAGCAGCAATGCCCGGCGGCAGGATTGCAATCCCGGTTTCCTCTCCTTATGTCTGCTATCGCACCCCATCCGAAAGTCGTTTCGTCCGTCGCGTCAGTTACCCTGCTCGCACATGAATTTGACGCGGATCAGCCGGATCTCCTCCTCGGTATAGTCGCCGCCCAGCTCCTCGATCGCCTCGTCGAGCGAATCGCTCTGAGCATCCTCCTTGAAATAGAGGTAAATGTCGTCGGCCTTATCCTCGTCGATGACCTGCCGGATATAATAGGAGATATCGAGCTTCGTACCCGAATTGACGATGCCTTCGATCTCGGAGAGCAGCTCGCCGAACTCCAGGTCGCGCGCCCGGGCGATATCCTCGAAATCCATCTTGCGGTCGATAGCCTGGATGATGAAGATCTTGTTGCCCGACTTGCCGCCGACCGACTTGACCACCATATCCTGCGGCCGCACGATCTCTTTCTCCTCGACATAGGCCCGGATCAGGCGGATGAACTCCTCGCCGAACTTGCGCGCCTTGCCCGCACCCACACCCGAGATGTTCTGCATCTCCTCGAGGGTAATCGGATACTGGATCGCCATGTCTTCGAGCGACGGATCCTGGAAAATCACGAACGGAGGCAGATCGTGCTGCCGGGCCACTTTCTTGCGCAGCTCCTTGAGCATCGCGAAAAGCTCCTCGTCGGCAGCGCCGCTGCCCCGGCCGGCCGGGGCGACCGCCTCGACCTCCTTCTCCTCTTCGTCGTAGTCGTGGTCGAGCGTCACATAGACCGCCCGCGGATCCTCGATGAACTCCTCGCCCCGGGCATTGATGGAGAGCAGTCCGTAGTTTTCGATATTCTTGTCGATCAGCCCCATGATGAGCGCCTGACGGATCACCGCACCCCAGTAGCGCACGTCGTGCTCGGCACCCGCTCCGAACCACTCGCTCTTGTTGTGGCCATAGCTCTTGATCAGCGCGGTCATCTTGCCGGTCAGCACGTTGGCCAAATAGTCGGCCTTGAACTTGTCGCCCAGATCGCGCAGCGCCTCCAGCACCGTACAGAGCGACTTTTTCGCATCGATCCGGGGCTTCGGATTGCGGCAGTTGTCGCAGTTGCCGCAGTTCTCCTCGGCGTACTCCTCGCCGAAGTAGTGCAGCAGCGTCTTGCGCCGGCATATCGAGCTTTCGGCATACGACACGGTTTCGAGCAGCAGCAGTTTGCCGATCTCCTGCTCGGCCACCGGCTTGCCCTGCATGAACTTCTCGAGTTTCTGAATGTCCTTATAACTATAAAAGGTAAGGCAGTGCCCCTCGCCGCCGTCGCGGCCCGCACGCCCCGTCTCCTGGTAGTATCCCTCCAGCGATTTGGGAATATCGTAGTGGATGACGTAGCGCACGTCGGGCTTGTCGATGCCCATGCCGAAAGCGATCGTCGCCACGATCACGTCGGCCCGCTCCATCAGGAAGTCGTCCTGATTGACCGCCCGCGTCTGGGCATCCATGCCCGCATGGTAAGCGAGCGCCCGGATGCCGTTGGCCACGAGCAGCTCGGCCAGCTCCTCGACCTTCTTGCGGCTCAGGCAGTAGATGATGCCGCTCTTGCCGGGATGCTGCTTGATGTAGCGGATGATCTCGCGGTCCACGTCGTGCTTGGGACGGATCTCGTAGTAGAGATTCGAACGGTTGAACGACGACTTGAAGACCGAAGCGTCGCTCATGCCGAGGTTCTTCTGGATGTCGAGCTGCACCTTGGGGGTGGCCGTCGCCGTGAGGGCGATCAGCGGCGCGGCACCGATCTCGTTGATGATCGGTCGGATGCGCCGGTACTCGGGCCGGAAGTCGTGGCCCCACTCCGAGATGCAGTGGGCCTCGTCGATGGCATAGAACGAGATCTTGACCTTGCGCAGGAAAGCGACGTTGTCCTCTTTGGTCAGCGACTCGGGAGCGAAATAGAGCAGCTTGGTACGCCCCTCCAGCACGTCCTGACGCACCTGGGCTACGGCGCTCTTATTGAGCGACGAGTTGAGGAAGTGGGCGATGCCCGAATCGTTGGAGAACATGCGCATGGCATCGACCTGATTCTTCATCAGGGCGATCAGCGGCGAGATGACGATCGCCACGCCCTCCATGAGCAGCGCAGGCAACTGATAGCAAAGCGATTTGCCTCCGCCCGTAGGCATCAGCACGAACGTATCCTTCCCGTCCAGCACATTCCGGATCACGGCCTCCTGATTGCCCTTGAAGGAGGAGAATCCGAAATACTCCTTCAATTTGTCGCGCAACAACGAATCTTCTTTTCGCTTCATAGCATCTCCACGTCTTACTCTTAACACAATTTTCGTTGGTAAAGATAAAAAACAATTCGAAAAAAAACATAACTTTGTAAAAATTTTTTCAGTACAATGCGTCTTTACACGAGCGAACTCGTCAAGAAATACAAATCCCGCACGGTGGTCAATCACGTCTCCATCGAAGTGAACCAGGGGGAGATCGTCGGTCTGCTCGGCCCCAACGGAGCGGGCAAGACCACGACTTTCTACATGATCGTGGGGCTGATAAAGCCCAACGAGGGAGAGATTTTCCTCGAGGACGACAACGGAGGCTCCGTCGAGCTGACGAAGGAGCCGGTCTATCGCCGCGCCCAGATGGGCGTGGGCTATCTGGCGCAGGAGGCCTCGGTGTTCCGCCGGCTGACCGTCGAGCAGAACATCCGGGCGGTGCTCGAGATGACCCGCCTGAGCCGCGAGGAGCAGACCGCGCGCTGCGAGGCGCTGATCGAGGAGTTCCGCCTGCAGAAAGTGCGCAAGAGCTTCGGCATCCAGCTCTCGGGCGGCGAACGCCGGCGCACGGAGATCGCCCGCGCGGTGGCCATCAACCCCGCATTCATCCTGCTCGACGAGCCTTTCGCGGGTGTCGATCCCATCGCCGTCGAGGACATCCAGAGCATCGTGGCCACACTCAAGGAGAAAAACATCGGTGTCATCATCACCGACCACAACGTCGATGAGACGCTGGCCATCACCGACCGCACCTACCTGCTTTTCGAGGGCAAGATCCTCAAGGCCGGCACCGCCGAAGATCTGGCCGCCGACCCGATGGTGCGCAAGGTCTATCTGGGCCAGCATTTCGAGCTGCGCCGCAGCCCGACGCTCGACAAGCTCCGCAAGGAGCGGCAGACGACGCAACCGGCCGAAGATCATCCCGCCGGCAACGAAGAATAACCCCGCATCTCATGGACCGATCCGTTCCTCCGGGCAGGGTCTGCGGCACCTGCACCCCGCCCTGTTCGAAAAGCTACGCACAACGCGCACTGGCCGCCGCGCTGCTGACCGAAGGCAGCTCCCTGCTCCGCAACATCGGCTCCTGCGACGACACCCGCTCGGCCCTGCGCTGCATCGAAGCGCTGGGCGCGCGCGTGGAGCATATCGACCCGCACACGCTCCGCATCGAGGGGGGCCTGCATCCTGCCGGGAGGCTGCTCCGCGTCGGCGAATCGGGTCTCTCGGCCCGGCTCTTCGCACCGATCGCGGCGCTGCACGACCTCCCGATCCTCATCGAAGGCGAAGGCACGCTGCTGCGCCGTCCGATGGAGATCCTCTCCCGCACCCTCCGCATGCTCGGCGCCCGGGTATCCGACACCGACGGACGGCTGCCGCTGGAGGTGTGCGGCCCGCTACAGGGCGGCACGGCCGAAATCGACGGCTCGGTCTCCTCGCAATTCATCACGGGACTGCTGCTGGCCCTGCCGCTCGCCGCGAGAGAAAGCTCGCTGCGGGTCACGCGCCCGGTATCGATCCCTTACCTCGACATGACCGTCGCGACGGCCGAACGATTCGGCGTGGAGATCCTCCACCGCGACTACGAGGAGTTCTACATCGCGGGCGGACAACGCTACCGGCCCGCCGAATTCACCATCGAAAGCGACTGGAGCGCCGCGGCCTTCCTGCTGGTGGCAGGCGCCACAGCCGGCGAAGTGACCGTGCGCAACCTCTCCTCGCTCTCGCTCCAGGGCGACAAGGCGATCCTGACGGCCCTGGTCCGCGCAGGCGCAGCCGTTACCCACCAGGGCGACACGATCACGGCGGCCCGCCGTCCGCTGCGGGCCTTCCGGTTCGACGCGACCCACTGCCCCGACCTCTTTCCCGCGCTCGCGGCCCTGGCCGCTTCGGCCGAAGGGGTCAGCGAGATCCGAGGCACCTCGCGCCTGCGGGCCAAGGAGAGCGACCGCGCCCATGCGCTGTACGAAGAGTACGGCCGCCTGGGCATCGAGATCGACCTCGGCGAGGAGGACGTGATGAAGATCCGGGGCGGCACGATCCGGGGCGGGCTGACCCGCAGCCACGACGACCACCGCATCGCCATGTCGCTGGCCGTCGCGGCCCTCGCAGCCGAAGCCCCCGTGACCATCGCCGGTGCCGGCTGCGTGAGCAAGAGCTTCCCCGACTTTTTCGAGACGCTCGACGCGCTGCGTGCGCCGGGAGCTTCCGCCATAGACAATTAACGACACGACCAACCGATGAACAGTTTCGGTCACGACTTCCGCATCGCCGTCTGGGGCGAATCGCACGGCGAGGGCATCGGCATCACGCTCGACGGCGTGCCGGCCGGCATGCCGCTCGCCGTCGAAGATTTCGCCGCCGACCTCGCCCGACGGCGGGGAGGCGCGCCCGGCACCACTCCCCGCCGCGAGGAGGACATCCCCCGCATCCTCTCGGGACTCTTCCGGGGGCATACGACGGGTGCGCCGCTGACGCTCTTCTTCGCCAACGGCAATACCCGTCCGGAGGACTACCCCGCCCCGCTCCACTTCCGCCCCTCGCATGCCGACCGCACCGCACGCATCAAATACGGCGGCTTCAACGACCCGCGCGGCGGCGGTGCCTTCTCGGGCCGCCTGACCGTCGCGCTCGTGGCGGCCGGAACGGTGGCCAGGAAGCTGCTGCCGGGCATCTCGCTGCAGAGCCGGCTGACCGCAGTCGGCGGCAACGACGATCCGCAGCGCTTCGAGGAGACGATCCGCCGCGCGGCCGAAGCCCGCGATTCGGTGGGCGGCGTGGTCGAGTGCCGCGCCTCGGGCGTGCCGGCCGGACTGGGCGAACCTTTCTTCGACTCGGGCGAGAGCCTCATCGCCCACCTGCTCTTCGCGATTCCGGCCGTCAAGGGGGTCGAGTTCGGTGACGGATTCGCCGCCGCGGCCCGCACCGGCTCCCGGAACAACGATCCGATCCTCGATGCTTCGGGACGCACGGCCACCAACCACGACGGAGGCATCAACGGAGGCATTACCAACGGTAACGAACTGGTGGTCCGCGCCGCCGTGAAGCCCACCCCCAGCATCGGCCTGCCGCAGACCACCTTCAACGCCGCGACGGGCCGCTGCGAGGAGCTTGCGGTCGGAGGCCGCCACGATACCTGCATCGCCCTGCGTGCGGCCGTCGTCGTGGAAGCGGCCGTCGCCGTCGCACTGGCCGACCTGACCCTTACCGCACACCGACTCCCATGACCACACGCAAAGATACCGTCGAAAGAATCCGCCGGGCGATCCTCGGCCTCTACGGCGAGCGCGAAGCGCTCCAGATAGCCCGCATAGTCGCCGCAGAACTGGGCGGCCTCACGCCCACGCAGCTCCTCACGGAGCCGGACCGCGAGCTGACCATCGACCGGCTCGACGCACGCATCGCCGAACTGGCGGCCGGCCGGCCGGTGCAGTACGTCCTGGGGCACACCGAATTTTACGGTCTGGATCTGCTCGTCGGCGAGGGGGTGCTGATTCCCCGCCCCGAGACCGAGGAGCTGATCCGCTGGATCGCCGACAGCCCCCGCCCGGAGGCACCCGACGTGCTCGACATCGGCACGGGCAGCGGTTGCATCGCCGTCGCGCTGGCCCGGGAACTTCCCGGCGCGCGGGTCACGGCCGTCGATATCTCGCAGGAGGCGCTCGCCATCGCCCGCGAGAATGCCCGGCGGCACGGAGCGGCGATCGACTTCCGCCGCGAGGACGCGCTGGGCGATCTGCTCCCCGGAGCGACGGCGTGCTTCGACCTGATCGTCTCCAACCCGCCCTACGTGCCGCTGAGCGAACGGGCCTCCATGCGCGCCAACGTGCTGCGCTACGAACCCCCGACGGCACTCTTCGTCCCCGACGACGACCCGCTGCGCTTCTACCGCGCGATCGCCCGCCATGCCCGGCGGCTGCTCCGCCCCGGAGGACGGCTCTATTTCGAAATCCACGAGAACTACGCCCGCCAGATGCAGGAGATGCTCGCCGACGAGGGATTCCCGCAGAGCGTCGTCCGCCGCGACCTGAACGACAAATACCGCATGACATGCAGCCTCAACAGCCCCGCATAAAACGCGACAAGACCCCCGAACAGGCCTACGCCTCGCTGGTGCGGCTCTGCGCCCGGAGCGAAAAATCGTCGGGCGACGCGCTGCGGCTGATGCAGCGCTGGGGTGTCGATCCCGCAGCGCGCGGACAGGTGCTGCAACGGCTCCTGGACGAACGGTTCATCGACGACGGGCGGTTCGCCGAAGCGTTCGTGCGCGACAAGACCCGCTTCAGCGGCTGGGGCGCCCGCAAGATCCGCGCCTCGCTCCGCCTCAAAGGGGTCGCCTCCGCGATCATCGACCGCACGCTGGCGGCGCTCGACCGCACCGACACGGAGGAGCGGCTGCTCGCCCGCCTCGAAAAGAAGCTGCGCCTGACGACTCGCTACAAAGACATTTACGACCTAAAAAACAAACTGATCCGCTACGGACTCTCGCTCGGCTACGACTACGAAGCCGTGCGCGATGCCGCCGGGCGGCTGATCCACACCGACGAACCATGCGACGCATTCTGATTCTGCTTTCGATCCTTCTGGGCTGCACGGCGGCCCGCAGCCAGCAGCTCCGCCCCGAGGAGTACGTCTTCCCGCTCCGCGACGTTGCGGGACTCTTCTCGGCCAACTTCGCGGAGATGCGCCCCGACCATTTCCATTCGGGCATCGACATCAAGACCGACGGCGTGACCGGCAAACCGGTCGTGGCGGCGGCCGACGGCTACGTCTGCCGCATCGCCGTCACGCCGGGCGGCTACGGACGGGCCGTCTATATCGCCCACCCCAACGGCACGACCTCCGTGTACGGCCACCTCTCCCGCTTCCGCGACGACATCGAGAAATACGTGTACGAGGAGCGCTGCCGCACCCGCCAGAACAGCATCAACCTCTACCCTGCGGCCGACCGCTTTCCGCTGCGCCGGGGCGAGGAGTTCGCCCGCTCGGGCAACACCGGCTCGTCGGCCGGACCGCACCTGCACTTCGAGATCCGCGACTCGCGCACCCAGCGCACGCTCAACACCATCTCGTCGGGTGTGATCCGCACCCGCGACGACCTTCCGCCCCGCCTGGTGCGGCTCTACTACGTCGCGGTCGATACCCTGCGGGGCGTTCCCGTACACGCCGCACCGCAACCGATCGAACTGACGGCGCAGGCTCCCGGACACTATACCCTCAAACGGCAGGGACCGCTGCCGGTAGGGACCTACGGATATTTCATGCTGGAGGCCACCGACCGCAAGAACGACGTGCAGAACACCTTCGGGCTGTGGCGCATCGCAATGCAGGTGGAGGGGGAGAAACTCTTCGAGCTGCGGCTGGACGGCTTCGCTTTCGACCAGACCCGCTACTGCAATGCCGTGGCCTGCTACCCCCTGCAGGTCGGCTCGCGCAACGAGATCATCCGCCTCACGCGGCTCGACGGCTGCATCGGCGACTTCTACCCCGTGCTGAAAGCCCGGCTGCTGCCCGCACTACCCGAGGGGGAGCGCGCGACCGTCAGCATCGAGGCCGAGGACGACAGCGGCAACCGCTCGCTGCTCGAATTCGCCATCGTGCGGCAGGATCCCGCCCGGGACTTCCGCGCCGCAGCCGATTCAACGGCAACGGTCATCGACCGCCGCAGGGAGTTTCAGCGCACCGCAGGGGAGGCTTCGCTCCACGTTCCCGCCGGAGCGCTCTACGAATCGGAGTTCTGCCGCATGTCGAGCCGCCCGGCGCAGTTCGACACCCCGCAGCCGGCGATCGTCCTCTCGCCCGTCCACACGATCCTTGCCGGCGAGACTCCGCTGCACACCAATGCGACGGTCTCGATCCGGGCCTTCGTGCCCCAGGCGCTGCAGGCCCATGCGGCGCTGGGGCGCATCGTCAAAGGAAAGGTCCGGTATGCCGGAGGCAAATACCGCAAGGGGGCCGTCGTCGCCGCGACCCGCAGCCTGGGCGACTTCTGCGTGGTCGCCGACACCGTACCGCCGAAAGTCGCCCCCTGCTTCGACGAGGCGCAGCCCGTCCGCGGACACAGCGTCACGTTCCGCCTGAGCGACGACTTCTCGGGCATAGGCCGCTACTCGGCTACGCTCGACGGGCAGTGGATCCTGCTCGAGCGCAACCCCATGAAGGGAACCGTGACCCACACTTTCGATGACGAACGCACGCCCCGCCGCCCCGAAGGGCACGCGCTGGAGCTGACCGTCACGGACAACTGCGGCAACCGCACCGTCTGGCGCGGCACGATCCGACGCTGATGCCCATCGAAACGAGCGGCTGCGGACCGCAGGGGATCCCGAAGCCTCAATCGCGCTCTTCGTCCGTACGCAGACGAGGTTCTGAACATCCGTCCGCCTCGAACCTGGCGAGGTAATCGATCAGAATGGCCGTCTGGTTGCGGCGGGTATATTGCCGGATCTTCTCCCAGTCGCGGGGAAGCACCTCCTGCGCGCGCCATAGGCGGAGGCATTCGAGAATGTTCCGCCGGATGCCCTCCCGGTCGTCGTTATCGGCGATGAAACCCGAGCAGGTCTCGGCAAGCAGTCCGGCAACCACGTCCCGGGGATCGTACAGCGCCAGAATGGGCTTGTTGGTAGCCAGGTAGTCGAATACCTTGCCCGAATAGACCCCTTTCCGGCCGGTGGGATGGATCATGACCAGCACATCGGCTTCCAGCGACATCCCGATCGCCCGGTCGTGCGGCACGGCGGACAGCTGCTCGACATTGGGACGGATCGCCTCGGGCACGGCAAGCGGCATGCGGTTGCCGACGATCCGGAAGCGGAAGTCGGCCGGAATTTCGCCCGCAGCCTTCATCCGCACCAGCACCTCGAAAAAGCGGTCCGGACGGATGACACCGTAGAATTTGCCGATATATGCCAGCGTGAACCGGGGCTGGAACGAGACATCATGAACCTCCTCGTAGTCGTAACCGTTCCGGATCTCCAGAAAACGGTCGTGGCCGCACAACTTCCGGAAATCCTCCAGCAGCGGCCGCGAGACGGTCGTGACCAGATCGGCCTCGCGCAGGATCTTCCGCTCGACCGACCGGAAGCGGCTTACCATTTTTCTGGAGATGACAGTGGGATGATGAGACATCTCGTCCCTCATGTCGGCGATCCAGTGGAACTTGTACCCCTTGCGGCGCAGCTTCAAGGCCACGCGATGCGGCGAGAGCGGGCCGTAGGTCGTGAGCAGCGCATCGAACCCATGTTCCGAAAAGAGTTTTTCCGCCTTGCGGCAGGCATGCCGGCCCCACAGGTGTTTGCCGTCGAGTGTCAGACAATACTGAATCCCGGCAAGCAGGTAGTTGAAACGCCCGGCGTTCCGGGAGTCGCAGGAGTCCCAATTTTCGAATCGGTCCCGGAGATAATGCACGGTACATCCGTTCCATGCGACACACCGGTCGGAATCCCCTGCGGCAATAACCGTCACCGAATGTCCGGCTTCGCAGAGATACTTCGCAAAGGCATCGATCCGATAGGAGGCGATCGAAATTCTCGGAGAGAAGAAATAACTTACAATCAATATTTTCATACGACACTATTTTTTTCCGTTGTCTCCCCTCCGCCGGGGAAGCAGGGCCAGCAGCGGCTGCCACAATTCGCGGTAGCTGATGCCGCACACTGCACACAGCCCCGCATAAAGGAGCGCCGCGAGCGAAAAGGCGGCGGCCAGACCGCTCCAGCCGCAGACACTGCCGACCGCCAGCCGGCTCGCACCCGAGGCGACCGCCGAAAGCGCCAACACCCCGGCCAGACTGCCCGCAGGAAGCAGCTGCCGCCACCCGACCCGCACAGCGGAGCGGACCGCACACAGCAAGGCCCCGAGAGCACCGGCCGTACAGAGCGTATTGATCAGGGCAAGCGCCACGGCGGAGGGGAAGCACCGCACGCAGACCGCCTCGGCCAGGATCAGCACGACGGCCGCGCCGAGGTGGATCCGGGAGAAGAGCCGTCCCCGGCCCAGAGCCAGCAGCACGGGCGAATAAGGCACCACGCGGAGGAGCGTCACCGGCGTGACGAGTTGCAGGAAGATGGCCGCCTCCCGGTATTCGGGACCGTAAATCCGCTCCACGATCGGAGAGGCGAAGAGGCAGCAGAAGATCGAAAGCGGGTAGATGACTTTGGCCGATTTGAGGATCACGCCGCGCCACACCTCCACCACCTCCCGGCCGCTGCCGCCTTCGTGCTGCATGCGCGAGACCGCGGAGAGCAGCACGGTCG
>JAIEHQ010000076.1 GCA_029065825.1 Alistipes sp. | reverse complement strand
ACTGTTTTATCCCCGCCAGGGAAGCCTGGTCACGCTCTTCGACAAGAGCGTTCCGACGGCGACCGCACTCGGCGAACTGCGTGCGCGGAACGTCTTCGGACTGGACACGCGCGTGAACCTCATCGGATTCGGCGCATACACCCGCAACGGGAAGAATTTCTGGTCGTTCGACCTCAATTTGCGCAACGAGGCGGAGATAGATCTTCCCTATGGGCTTTTCGAGTTCGTGAAGACGGGGGCGGAGCGTGCCTCGATCCGCAACGTCGCGGTCACGGACCAGGCCTTCGTCGAGGCGGGGTTCAACTATTCGTTCCCGCTTACGGAGAAGATTTATCTGGGTGCGCGGGGTAAATTTCTCGTCGGCGGCGCACGTGCGCGCGTTGCGGTCGATCGGCTCGATGTGGCGCTGGAGGAGGATCGCTGGAGTGTCGAGGCCGACGGCGTGTTCGAGACTTCGGGCATCGAATTTGCGGCTCAGACCCGCGAGGACGGGTCGGAGTACTATTCGTTCAACGATCTGGGCCGTGCCTCCTACGAAGGGCCGGCCGGCTACGGCTTCGCCGTCGATCTGGGCGTTACGTACGACGTGCTTCCCGACCTGCAGCTTTCGATGGCCGTGAACGACCTGGGATTCATCGCCTGGGGCAAACGGCAGAGTTCGCTCGGACGGATGAGCAAGGCGCAGTCGTTCGAAGGGGTGGAGATCGTCGGCGGCGAAGTGACGCGGCCGGAATTCGACTTCGGAGAACTGGAGTTCGACAGGGAAAATCCCGCCCGGGGGCGCACCGACATGCTGCGCACCTCGATCAATGTCGGCGCGGAGTACGAGGTGTGGCGCCACAAGATAGGCCTGGGACTGCTCTACAACGTGCGGGTCTGGGACAGCCGGTCGTTCCACAACCTGACCGCTTCGGTCAATTTCCATCCCGTGCGGTGGTTCACGCTGACGGGCAGCTACTCGATGCTCAACGGCCGGGCGCATGCCATGGGGCTGGCCATCAACGCGTGCCCCAGCTGGATCAACTTCTTCGTGGCTACCGATTTGCTCGTTTGCAAGCACACTCCTCAGTGGCTGCCGATCAACTCCACGTCGATGAACGTCACGCTGGGACTCGGTATCCCCATCGGGCGGCGTGGGCGGCGTATCGAGGCCTATAATGAGTATCGATGGAAGCGCAGTGAGTATCGGATGAAGCGCTGAGACCTGCTGCGTCTCTTTGAGAGATACGGCTCGGATCCGGCGAGGCTGTTTGCCTTGCCGGATTTTTTATCGAGAGGGAACCGGTTTCCTGCGCCCGGACCGGTCGTGGAACGGAGTTTGTTGCGGCGAGGGGCGGAAGAGGTGTGGCCGCACCTCGTGCGGGAAGCGGGGGACGGCGTGCGGCCTTAGGAGCGGTGCGCCTCCGCTCTTCGTCGGCGGGGCGATTCGGGAGAAAACGAAAAAGGTCTCCGATGAATCGGAGACCTTTTTGAGTTGAGCTACCTGGATTCGAACCAAGAATAACAGGACCAGAATCTGTTGTGTTACCATTACACCATAGCTCAGTAGTGGTTTGACGATGCAAAAGTAGAACTTTATTTTTCAACTGCAAAGAAAAATCGAAAAAAAATTCATACTTTTGTTTTCGTCCCCGGCGGAGGGGAGTGAAGCATATTGTGAAAAGTAATAATAAATCAGTGAATTATGGGTGGTATTAAATTCCGTCTTATCGTCATGAATTTTCTCCAGTATGCCGTCTGGGGTTCGTGGCTCATCTCGCTCGGAGCCTATCTCGGCTCCGGACTGCACTTCTCCGGACTGCAGATCGGCAGCTTTTTCGCCACGATGGGCATCGCGTCGCTCTTCATGCCGGCCGTCATGGGAATCATCGCCGACCGCTGGATCCCGGCGCAGAAGCTGCTGGGAATCTGCCATCTGCTGAGCGGTGCGCTGCTCGTCGCCGCTGCCGCGCAGACCGCCTACGGGCCGCTGTACGCCTGCATGCTGCTGAGCGTCATGTTCTACATGCCGACCATCGCGCTCTCCAATTCGGTGGCCTACAACGCGCTCGACCAGGCTCATCTCGATGCCGTGAAGCACTTTCCGCCCATCCGCGTGTGGGGTACCGTCGGCTTCATCGCCGCCATGTGGTTCGTCGATCTGATGCGGATCGGCGGAGTGCCCGTCAAGCAGACCTGCTGGCAGCTCTACGTGGCGGCCCTGCTGTCGGCCGTGCTGGCCGTCTATTCGTTCACGCTGCCTGCATGCCCCGTCTCCCGCGCGCAGCAGCGGCAGTCGTGGATCGACACGCTGGGACTGCGCGCCTTCGCGCTTTTCAAGCAGAAGCGGATGGCGATCTTCTTCGTCTTCTCGATGCTGCTGGGCGCGGCGCTTCAGATCACCAACGCTTTCGGCGACAGCTACATTCAGAGCTTCGGCTCGATGCCCCGGTATGCCGACTCGCTCATCGTCCGCCATTCGGTCATCCTGCTCTCCCTCTCGCAGATGTCCGAGACGCTGTGCATTCTGCTCATTCCCTTCTTCCTGCGCCGCTTCGGCATCAAGCGGGTCATGCTGATCTCGATGCTGGCCTGGGTGCTTCGTTTCGGTTTCTTCGGCATCGGCAATCCCGGCTCGGGTGCTGCGTTCCTGATCCTCTCGATGGTCGTTTACGGCGTGGCGTTCGACTTCTTCAATATTTCGGGCTCGCTCTTCGTCGAGCAGGAGACCGGACGCGAGATCCGCTCCTCGGCTCAGGGCGTGTTCATGATCATGACCAACGGCTTCGGTGCCTTCTTCGGCTCGTATGCCGCCGGTGCGGTGGTCGATGCCTTCGGGTGGCCCGACTCGTGGTACGTGTTCGCCGGCTATGCGCTGACGATCGCCGTCGTCTTCGCCCTGGTGTTCCGCTACAAGCACGATCCGCGCCGGATCGTGCTTGTAGCGGAACACTGATCGTGCGGCGTCGGTTCCTGAAAAAAACGCCTCCGGGAGATCGTCTCTCCGGAGGCGTTTTTTTCGTGGGCCGCGGCTGCTAACGCATCAGCACCGAACTGTCGCCGTAGCTGAGGAAGCGGAAGTCGTGGGCGAGCGCGTAGTCGTAGATGCGCGACCAGTCGTCGCCGACGTAGGCCGAGACCAGCAGCAGCAGCGTCGATTTGGGTTGGTGGAAGTTGGTAACGATGTTGCGCACGATGCGGAACCGGTAGCCCAGCGGCGTGATCATGATCTGCGTGGAGGCTTTCAGCTTCTCGATCCCCTCGCGCTCCATGTACTCCAGCAGCGCCCGCAGGGCCTCCTCGCCGGTAAACTCCTCCGGCAGGTCGTACAGTTCCCACTGGCCGACCGCCCGTTCCGCGTCGGGGCTTCCCGACCGGCGGATCCGCCACCCCAGCGCCGCGAGCGATTCGAGCGTGCGCACCGACGTGGTGCCTACGGCTACGATCGCATCCTTTTTCTGCAGCAGACGCTCGATGCTCGTGCGGCGGATCTCGAAATGCTCGGTGTGCATCGGATGTGCGGCGGCATCCTGCGTCTTGACCGGCAGGAAGGTGCCCGCGCCGACGTGGAGCGTGACCTCCTCGAACGAGAAGCCCTGCGCCTCCATCTGCGCGATCAGCTCGGGCGTGAAGTGAAGCCCGGCTGTCGGGGCCGCCACCGAACCTTCGAATTTCGAATAGACGGTCTGGTAGCGCGTGTTGTCGATCTCGTCGCTTTCGCGGTTCAGGTAGGGGGGGATGGGAATGCGTCCCAGCTGCTCCAGCAGCTGCCCGAAGCTCAGGTCGCCCGTCCACTCGAACCGCACGATCTGCTCCCGTCCCTCCGTGCTTTCGCGCCAGGCGAGGAGCCGTTCGGTGCCGCCGCCCCATTCGAAGTCGATCTGCAGAGGTCCCTCCTTCCACTTCTTCAGGTTGCCGACGATGCAGCTCCAGCGGCACGTGCCCCGCACGGCGAAGGCCCGTTCGTAGTCGGCCGGGGTGTGCGGTTCGAGGCAGAAGACCTCGACGCGTGCTCCGGAGGGTTTGTGCATGATGATGCGGGCGCGGATCACGCGGGTGTTGTTGAAGACCAGCAGCGACCCCTGGGGCAGTATCTCGCCGATGTCGCGAAAATGCCGCTCGGCGATCTCGCCCTGCCGATAGACGAGCAGTTTGGATGCGGAGCGTTCTTCGAGGGGAAATTTGGCGATCCGCTCGTCGGGCAGTGGGTAGTCGAAGCGGTCGATGTCGATGTGTCTCTCCATTTTCGAATTTTAATGGAGGCAAAATTAACAAAAATCCCTATCTTTGCGAAAATAAAAACTTCGGTCGGAGAACGGCTGGGGTCCGTCGTCGCTCGGATGAGTCCGATGCCGTCGGGCGGACCGGCGCTCTTCGCCTGTGGAATCGTTGAAAACCATGAAAACCGATTTTCTGGTCATCGGGTCCGGTGCCGCCGGACTCAGTTTCGCGCTGAAGGCCGCCGCGCACGGGACGGTGACGCTGGTTACCAAGGGCCGGCTCGAGGAGAGCAACACCAACCATGCGCAGGGGGGGATCTGTTCGGTTACCTACGCTCCCGATTCGTTCGAGAAACATATCGAGGATACGCTCACGTGCGGTGCCGGCAAGTGCGACCCCCGGGCCGTCGAGCTGGTCGTGCGGCGCGCCCCCGAGCTGATCCGCGACCTGATCGGGTGGGGTACCCGCTTCGACAAGACTCCCGACGGCCGCTTCGAACTCAACCGCGAGGGGGGCCACTCCGAGCACCGCATCCTCCACCACGAGGACCTCACGGGCGCGGAGATCGAACGGGCGCTGATCGAGTCGGTGCGCAAGCACCCCCGCATCACGGTTCTGGAGCACCATTTCGCCATCGACCTGCTGACGCAGCACCATCTGGGCGAGTTCATCACGCGCCACACGCGCGGGCTGGCCTGCTTCGGAGCCTACGTGCTAAACCTCGCGACCAACGAGATCGAGACCCTGCTGGCGAAGTTCACGGTCGTCGCGGCGGGCGGTTGCGGCAACATCTACTCTTCGACCACCAACCCGAGCGTCGCCACGGGCGACGGCATCGCCATGTGCCACCGGGCCAAGGCCCGCATCGCGAACATGGAGTTCATCCAGTTCCATCCCACCTCGCTCTACAACCCCGCCGAGAAGCCCAATTTCCTCATTACCGAGGCCATGCGCGGCTTCGGCGCCATCCTGCGGCTGCAGAACGGCGAGGAGTTCATGGACCGCTACCACCCGATGAAGTCCCTCGCTCCGCGCGACGTGACGGCCCGGGCCATTCACACCGAAATGACGCGTCGGGGCGAAGACTTCGTCTATCTCGACGTGCGCCACAAGGATCCCGACGACATCCGCTGCCACTTCCCCAACATCTACGAGAAGTGCCTTTCGATCGGCATCGACATCACGCGCGACCTGATCCCCGTCACGCCGGCGGCCCACTACTGCTGCGGCGGTGTGGCGGTCGATCTCAACGGCGAGACCTCCGTGCGGCGGCTCTATGCCCTGGGCGAGACCTCCTGCACGGGGTTGCACGGGGCCAATCGCCTCGCTTCCAACTCACTGATCGAGGCGGTCGTCTATGCCGACCAGGCGGCGCGCCATGCCGCCTCGCAGCTCGGTGCGGTCCATATCCAGGAGGGGATCCCCGACTGGGATTTCGAGGGGACGCAGCACACCGAGGAGATGCTGATGATCATCCAGTCGAAGCGCGAGATGCAGGCCATCATGAGCAATTACGTCGGCATCGTCCGCTCGAACCTCTCGCTCGAGCGGGCCGTCCGCCGTCTGTCGATCCTCTACGAGGAGACCGAGGAGCTTTACAACAAAACCAAGCCCAACCGCGAGTTGTGCGAGCTGCGCAACATGATCGCCGTCGCCTACCTGGTCATCAAGCAGGGAGCTGCGCTGCGCGAGTCGGTCGGCTGCCACTATAATTCGGACTATCCGAAAGTCGCCAAATAAACAGTTATCCGAAGAAACATGACTTTACAGGAAGAGATTACCCGCCGGCGGACGTTTGCCGTCATCGCCCATCCCGATGCCGGTAAAACCACGCTTACCGAGAAACTGCTCCTTTTCGGCGGTGCCATCCACGTCGCCGGAGCCGTCAAAAGCAACAAAATCAAGAAGGGAGCCACCTCCGACTTCATGGAGATCGAACGCCAGCGCGGTATTTCGGTCGCCACGTCGGTAATGGGTTTCGAATACCGGGACTGCAAGATCAACATTCTCGACACCCCGGGCCACGAAGATTTCGCCGAGGATACCTACCGCACGCTGACGGCCGTCGATTCGGTCATCATCGTCATCGACGGCGCGAAGGGTGTCGAGTCGCAGACCCGCAAGCTGATGGATGTCTGCCGCATGCGCCGCACGCCGGTCATCGTCTTCATCAACAAGCTGGACCGCCCCTGCAAGGATCCGTTCGATCTGCTGGACGAGGTGGAGCGCGAGCTCCGCATCCGGGTGCGCCCGCTGTCGTTCCCCATTTCGAGCGGCGACAGCTTCAAGGGGGTCTATAACATCTACGAGAAGAATATTTCGCTCTTCACGAGCGACGAGCGCCAGACGGCCGACGCTTCGACCGTCGAGATCGACGACCTCTCCTCCCGGGAGCTGGACAACTACATTTCGGAGCGCTACGCCCGTCAGTTGCGCGAGGACGTGGAGCTGGTCGAGGGGGTGTACGATCCGTTCGACCGCGAAGCCTACCTGCGGGCCGAGACGGCCCCCGTGTTCTTCGGGTCGGCTGTCAATAATTTTGGTGTGCGGGAGCTGCTCGAATGCTTCATCCGCATCGCCCCGTCGCCCCGTCCCGCTCCGACGGAGACCCGTACGGTCGAGCCGGCGGAGGGGAAGATGACGGGCTTCGTCTTCAAGATCCACGCCAACATGGATCCCAACCACCGCGACCGCATCGCCTTCCTGAAGATCTGTTCCGGCGTGTTCGAGCGCAACAGGAACTACCTCCACGTGCGTTCGGGCAAGCAGATGAAGTTCTCGTCGCCGACGGCTTTCATGGCCGAGAAGAAGTCGATCATCGACCAGGCCTATCCGGGCGATATCGTCGGCCTGCACGATACGGGCAACTTCAAGATCGGAGACACCTTTACCGAGGGCGAGAAGCTTAAGTTCACGGGCATCCCCTCGTTCGCGCCCGAGCAGTTCCGCTACATCGAGAATGCCGACCCGCTGAAGTTCAAGCAGCTGGCCAAAGGCATCGACCAACTTATGGACGAAGGTGTGGCGCAGCTCTTTACCTCGTCGCTCAACGGCCGCAAGATCATCGGCACGGTGGGTGCGCTCCAGTTCGAAGTGATCGAATAC
>JAIEHQ010000075.1 GCA_029065825.1 Alistipes sp. | reverse complement strand
CCTGGGCGGCCACCATCGCGTAGCGGGCCACCTCCTCCATGAGGTTGGCTCCGTACTTGCCCGAGAAGGTGTAGCGCTTGCGCCACAGGTCGGTCTCGCGGCGGGTTTCGCCGCGGCGCACGAATTCGTCGTGATAGACGGCGTACTCCTCCGGCGAGATGTAGGGGACCATGTTCGAGTCGATGTGGATGAACGACACCTTGTCGAGGAACTCCGTCGAGAACTCCTGCTCCCGGCCGCCGAGGGTCTCCACGTCGCTGGCATTGACCACGCGGACGAACCGCTGGTCCTCGTCGCCGTAGGCGCGCGGCACCACGAAAATGACCTCCACGTCGTTGCGGGCCAGTCCCCGCGTCATTCCGTAGCAGGCCGTGCCGAGTCCGCCCGCGATATGGGGTGGAAATTCCCAGCCGAACATCAACACTCTCATAATTGTATCGGTTTATTCGTTTCCTTACTCTGCGGCCGCTCTCCTGCGGGGAAGGCGCCCCACCGCTTGACCAGCTCCCGGATCATCAGCACTGCTCCGACGCTCCAGGCCGAAGAGATCGCTCCCCGGGGTGCGTGCGGCGGATCGCCGTCGAAGACCTCGTTGATCGACCCGATGCCGTAGCTCTGGATCTGTTCGCCGAAGTTGTCGAGCAGCTTCTCCGCCCGGGGCAGGAAGTCCGCGCCGTTGAGGTCGAACTCCCCCTTGACGTAGAACCACAGGGGCCAGACCCACACCGCGCCGTTCATCGAGGCCTCGGCCCGGGTCGCCGGGTCGCCTTCGCAGCGGCTTTTGTAGCGCGGGTTGCGGGGCGAGAGCGAACGCAGTCCGACGGGTGTGAGCAGGTGCTGCTGCAGGACGCGGAGCACGGCCGCCTGCCGGCGTTCGTCGAGCATCTTGTAGTCCAGGCCGACCGCCACGGCCATCGCCGGGCGGATGAACGGGCAGGCCCCCTCCCGTCCGACGAAGTCGGCAAGGCACTCCTGCTCTTCGATCCAGAAGAGCCGCTCGAACGATTCGCGGATCCGTGCGGGCCACTGCTCCCAGCGCCGCACGAACTCCTCGTCGCCGAAGCGGGCGGCGAGTCGCAGAGTGTAGCAGATTGCATTGTACCACAATGCGTTGGTTTCGACCTGATAGCCGTCGCGCCGGACGATGGGCGCTCCCTCCCGCGTGGCATCCATCCAGGTAACGGCCCGCCCGGGGGCTTCGGCCCAGATCAGGCCGTTCTCGTGGACGGCGATCCCTTCGGCGGCACCCCGCAGGTATGTTTCCGGAAGCTCCCGCATCACGTCGCCGTAGCGGACCCAGATGTCTTCGGCTCCGACCGTGCGCTCCAGCTGTTGGAGCGTCCAGTAGAACCAGAGCGGCGCATCGACCGCCTCGGCGGCCGAGAACGACCCCCGGAACATGCCGTCGCGACGTTCGGCGACCAGCGTGTCCAGCACCTCGAGGCACGCCTCCGTGCGTCCCTGTTCGAGCGTGATGCCGGGGAGCGCGACGAGCGTCTGCCGCCCGATCTCTCCGTGCCAGGGGTAGCCGGCCAGCACCTCCGTGCGGCCGCCGGGCCTGCGGACGACGAACTGGCGGGCCGAATGGCGCAGACAGCTCCGGAAATCGACCTTGCGGCTCCTCGCGGCGAGCGCCTCGGCGAAGCATCTGCCGATCTCGGAGGGCGAGGCCATCTGTTCGACCGAAGCCGAGAAGATGACGCTGCCGCCGGGCCGGAGCGTAAGTTCGAAGTAGCCGCTCGTGAGCAGGTCCTCCCGCCCCGCATAGCCGCGTTCGATCTCCCGGGCGTATTCGAAGCCGTAGTACCAGTCCGGGGCCGGAACGAACTCCGTGTCGGCATCGGTCTGGAGGTAGAGCCAGGGGAAGTCGGCGTAGAGGCGGCTCTTCACGCCGCCCGGAACCGGCCAGGAGCGTCCGTCGGCCTCCATGTTGGCCTGCGTGAGCGCATGCTTGTCCCGAAAGGCGAAGAAGGGGCGCAGCCGCATCGTGATCGGAGCGGGGGATTCCGCCAGCGTGTAGCGGATCAGCAGCTGCGTGCGGTCGTGGATCCAGAGCAGCTCCTTGCGCAGGACCAGACCGCCCACCTGGTAGGTAATCGTCGGTGTGGGTGTGTATTCGAAGTCGGTAATGTATTTGTGGCCGCGCGGCTCATAGACCCCCGGGAACCGGTGGAGCGCCAGATTGAAGGCCTCTCCGTCGTGGAGGATCGTCTCGTCGAGCGAGGAGAGCAGCACGAAGGTGCGGTCGCTCTCGTCGATCGGTGCGACGATCAGTCCGTGGTACTTGCGCGTGTTGCAGCCCACGATCGTCGTGCTCATGTATCCGCCGCGCCGGTCCGTGCCCAGCATCTCGCGCCGGAGCGAATACTCCAGATTGCCCAGTTGGCTTTTATCGAATGTAAGTACCGACATCTCGTTGAAATTTTACTTTTCGGAAAGATAGTGATTTTTTCTCGAAAAAGCAACTCTCCCTCCGTCTAAAACCGTTTCGAAACACACTTTCGTCCGTTACGCCCATTTTACCAGCGCGAAATCCATCCGGTGGGGCAGCGACGGGTGCTGCGGGAAGATGCGCAGCGCCATGTCGTACATGCCGGCCTGCTCGGGGGCGTAGTCGAGCGCATAGGTCGCCCGGCCGCCCGACTGGGCGACCTGCGTCAGCGGCAGGGTCCGCACCACCTCGACGGCCCGGCCCGCCTCGACGGGGCGCGCCACCACCAGCTCGGCTCCGATTTCGTCGGGGGCGAGGCCGCCCAGATCGACGGTCAGTTCGAAGCGGTAGTCGCGGTCCACGACGATCGGTTTGTCGCCCACCTGGGCGCGCTGTACATCGACCACCCGGACCCGCTCCCATGCCGCGAGGACACGGCGCTTCCAGTGGGCGATCTCCCGGGCCAGGCGGTAGCCGTCGGCGGTAACTTCGCGCTTGCGGGCGGCCAGCCGGTCGTAGAAGCGCTCTTCGTAGTCGCGCAGCATGCGGTTGGTCGTGAAGTTCGAGGCTATGTCGGCGATGCAGCTCTTGACCGAGGCGAGCCACTGGTGCGGAATGCCGTCGGCGGCGCGGTCGTAGTATTTCGGAGCGATCTGCTCTTCGATGGTGTTGTAGATCATCTCTGCGTCGAGTTCGTTCTGGTACTGCGGATCGGAGTAGGCGGCCTCCATCGGGAGCGCCCAGCCGGCCCCCTCCTTGTGGCCTTCGACCCACCAGCCGTCGAGCACCGAGAACTGGAGCACGCCGTTCATCACGCACTTCTCGCCCGAGGTGCCCGAGGCTTCGAGCGGACGGGTCGGGGTGTTGAGCCATACATCCACGCCCTGCACCATGCGCCGTGCCAGCTCCATGTCGTAGTTCTGCAGGAAGAGGATCTTGCCGGCGAACTGCGGCATGGCCGAAACCTCGACGATGCGCTTGATCAGGTCCTGTCCCGGCTTGTCGTTGGGGTGGGCCTTGCCTGCGAAGATGAACTGCACGGGCCGCTCCCGGTTATTGACGATGGCCGCCAGACGGTCCAGGTTGGTGAAGAGCAGCGAGGCCCGCTTGTAGGTGGCGAAGCGGCGGGCGAAGCCGATGGTCAGCACGTCGGGGCGGATGCCTTCGAGGATGCGGACGATCTGGCCCGGCGAGTCGAGCCGCACCTGTCCCGGGTCGCCGTAGCGGCGGCGGATCAGGCGGATCAGCTTCTCCTTGAGCGCCATGCGCTCGGCCCAAAGCTCGCTGTCGGCGATCTGGTGGACCTTCTGCCATGCGGGGATGCGGTAGTCGTGGCCCTCGAAGCCCTCGGGGAAGTGGCGGGCGTAGAGCCGGCGCAGTCCGGTGGCCGTCCAGGTCGGGAAGTGAACGCCGTTGGTCACGTAGCCCACATGCAGTTCGTTCTTGAAGTAGCCCGGCCAGATGCCGCCGAGGATCTCTTTCGAGACCTCGCCGTGCAGCCACGACACGCCGTTTACCTCCTGCGAGAGGTTGCAGGCAAGCACCGACATCGAGAACTTCTCGTCGGGGTTCTCGGGGTTCATGCGGCCGAGTCCCATGAACTGCGACCAGCCGATGCCCAGCTCGCCCGGGAAGTGGGAGAGGTACTGGCGGATCATCGCCTCGGGGAAGGCATCGTGGCCTGCGGGGACGGGGGTGTGGGTCGTGAAGAGCGAGGAGGAGCGGATGACCTCCGAGGCCTCGTCGAACGAGAGGCGGCCCTGCATCATCAGCGTGCGGATCCGCTCCAGTCCGATGAAGGCGGCGTGGCCTTCGTTACAGTGATAGACCTCCTGACGGATGCGGAGCGCCCGCAGCGCCCGTACGCCGCCGATGCCGAGCAGCATCTCCTGCTTGAGGCGGTTCTCCCAGTCGCCGCCGTAGAGGTAGTGCGTTACCTGACGGTCCTCCTCGAGGTTGGCCTCGTAGTCGGCATCGAGCAGGTAGAGTTCGGTGCGGCCCACGCGGCAGAGCCAGACGCGTGCCGAGAGGGTGCGGCCCGGCAGGGCGACCGAAACGGTGGTCCAGTTGCCCACCGCATCGCGCACGGGCTGGATCGGCAGCTTCGAGAAGTTCTGCGCCTCGTAGGTGGCCTGCTGGGCACCCTGGGCCGAGAGTTTCTGCGTGAAGTAGCCGTAGCGGTAGAGCAGGCCGACGGCCACCATCGGAACGTTCTTGTCCGATGCCTCCTTCAGGTAGTCGCCCGCGAGGATGCCCAGGCCGCCCGAATAGATCTTGAGCGAGGAGTGGAGTCCGTACTCCATCGAGAAGTAGGCGATACGGGGTTTTCCGGGGTCGGGCTTTTCGGACATGTAGGCGTTGAACTGTGCATAGACCGTGTCGAGCGTGCGGAGGAACTTCTCGTCCTGCTCCAGCTCACGCATGCGGCCGATGCTGAGCAGGTCGAGGAAGGCGATCGGGTTGCGGTCGCTCTCGCTCCACAGGTCGGGATCGATGCCTTCGAACAGGTCGCGCGCTTCGGGGTTCCAGCTCCACCAGAGGTTGTGGGCCAGCTCGTCGAGCGGACGCAGCCGTTCGGGCAGGCTCTTCTCGACCATCATGCGGCTCCAGGAGGGTTGCTCGGCGCGGAACACCCGGTGGGCGGCCGCGGTCTGCTGTCCGGAGGCGTGCTCCCGGTCGGCTTCGGCGCGGCGCATCCGTGCGTCGGCGTTGTCGAGCGCCTCGGAGTAGGCCTCCTCGTAGGCGCGGAAGAGCCGGTTCCAGAGCGCCGTGCGGGATAGTTCGCGCGCATCGCGGCGCACCTCCTCCACCCGCTGGGCCGGGAGCTGTGCGAAGCGCAGCACGGAGTCGGCCAGAGCCGCCGCCGTGCGGTCGTCGTCGCCGTCGTCGCGGCGGAGGACCTCCACCCCGTCGTGGTCGCGGAGCCGGTCGATCCAGAGTCCGAATCCGGCGAGCGTGGTGGTGAGGGTCGGCACCGAGAAGGCGATCGACTCCAGAGGGGTGTAGCCCCAGGGTTCGTAGTAGGAGGGGAAGAGCGTCAGGTCGGCTCCCGTCAGCAGTTCGTAGTAGCTTTGGTCGAAGATGCCGTCGCTGCCGTTGAGGTACGAGGGGACGAAGAGTGCGTGCACTTTCGAGGCGGGATCGGCCAGCGGCGAGCCGTCGATGGCCCGCACGACGGGATCCCACTGCATGTTCTCCAGGTAGTGGGTGCTCCAGGGCCATTGACCTCCGTCGATGGGCGCGGAGCTGTCTTTGAGCCGGTTCTGCAGGTCTGTGCGCGCCCCCCGGTTGGCGGCGGGCACCATGACGAAGAGCAGCACCTCGCGGTCGAGGCGCTCCTGTGCGGCCAGCCGTTTCATGCCCTCCAGCAGCACGTCCAGCCCCTTGTTGCGGAACTCGTAGCGGCCGCTGGTAATGACGATCAGCGGATCGCCCTCCAGCGGACGGTTCAGGCAGGCCTCGCCGACGGCCCGCAGCGTTGCCCGCGCCCGGGTGCGGCGGGCTTCGTACTCCTCGTCGCGCCACACGAAATCGTCCTCGAAGCCGTTGGGTGTCACCAGGTCGGCATCGCGCCCGAGCAGGTACTTGCATTCGTTGGCCGTCAGTCCGCTGACGGTCAGGAACGCGTCGCTGTTGGCTGCCGCCGCCTTTTCGATCGAGTGCTTGGCCGTCACGCCGAAGCGGCGGGCCACCTCATCGGCGTTGAAGCGGCTCAGTTCGCGGTAGAGGGGCAGGCCGTTGCCGGCGATGCAGCGCCCCGCGACGGTCGCATGGGTGGTGAAGAGCGTCGCCACGTAGGGCGACATTTTACGCAGGTAGAGCGCGCCGGCCACCGTCATCCATTCGTGGAAGTGGGCCGCCACACGCTCCGTCGAGCGGCAGAAGTGTTCGACGTAGGAGCTTACCACCATGCCGGCCGCATGGCCGAACAGCACCGGTTCGATGTAGTCCCATGCTCCCGAGATGGAGTCCACGCGGTAGCTCTCCCAGAGGAATTTGAGGATGTCGTCCTTGCGGGGGATGAGCGAGGAGAAGTCGATGAGGATGACCAGCGGGCGGCCGACGATGCGCCAGCGTCCCGCGCGTGCGCGGATTCCCTTTTCGTAGAGAGCCTGCCTCCACGCCTTGAAGAGTGCGGGATCCTCCTCGAATTCGCTCTGTTCGCCCTGCTGCGCCAGGTCGGGCCCGATCAGTACGTATCGGTCGCCGAATCGCTCGCAGACGGTGCGTGCCTTGGTCGCTACGACGGTGTGGATGCCGCCTACTTTGTTGCACACCTCCCAGCTGATCTCGAAAAGATGGTCGGGGGTGTTGAGTTTGGTTTCGTTCATATGATTCGATGTTTTGTATATTATTTTTGTGTGTGTGGCCGGCGGGGCCGCTCCCGCTCCGGAGCCTTACTCCGCCTCGAAGAGGGTGCCGATCACGGCATCCGAAATCAGGAACCGTTCGGCGGGAATCGCCAGCCCTCCTTCGCGGAGGAGGAGGCTGCCGCTGCGCAGCGGCTCTTCGGCCTCGTGCAGCAGCCGCTCCAGGCGCGGGCGGCCGAAGCGGGTCTCGATGTGTTCGAGCGAGATGCCCTCCGCGCGGCGCAGGCCGGTCATCAGGTATTCGTTGAAGCGGTCGCGTTCGGAGAGCCGCTCCTCCTCGTAGAGCGCCTCCGTGCCTGCCTGGGCCAGGTAGCGGTCGATCGAGGCGGCGGCCCAGCGGCGGGCTTCGCCGTTGAAGGAGTGGGCTGCGGGGCCGATGCCCAGGTACTCCTCGCCGGTCCAGTAGGCCGTGTTGTGGCGGGCCCGGAAGCCCGGGAGGGCGTAATTGGAGACCTCGTAGT
>JAIEHQ010000074.1 GCA_029065825.1 Alistipes sp. | reverse complement strand
GTGTGGTGGCTCGTAAATATCAACACTCGAACTACAAATGGCAATAACAGCTATGCACTCGCTGCCTAATTTTCCAGGAAAATTGGCTTAATCGTCGGATCCCAGGCGATTCGACGACGAGTATCCCGGAAGGGCGTTCCGCTCTTTAACGTCTTTCCATACGGGGTATCATTCATTCAGAGATAGTGCGGCGGAGGGTTCCGGCCGTCGTGCGAAATTCAAGGAACTGGGATCCGGGGTAGGCCGCCGTCTGCCAGCCCCGGATAGAAGGACGAAACGACGGATAAGCGTGTAGAAAGCTTTCGGGTTCCTTGTTTGGACGCGGGTTCGACTCCCGCCACCTCCACGACAGCGGACGGAGCGGAAAGGATCGCAGCGGGTTTGCCCGGCGACTTTTCCGCTCTTTTCGTTTCCGGCGGAACAGCTTCGCGCCGGAATCGCTATCTTTGCCGCCATGTTGGGCATATTCTACATTCTTCTTTTCTGGGCTATCGGCAACGGCATCAGCATACTCATGGACGGCTACCTGCCCGGAAGCATCGTCGGCATGATCCTGCTCTTCGCCGCCCTGTGCCTGCGGCTGGTCAAGGCCGGACACATCCGGCCTGCGGCCCGGTTCCTGCTGGGATCGATGGCTCTCTTCTTCATTCCCTACGGCGTGGGACTCGTCGAGTCGTACCCGCTCATCCTCGACCGCTTCTGGGCGATCGTTCTCTCGGCAGGAGCCAGCACGGTTCTGGTGCTGCTCTGCACGGGACATATATTCCAGAAACTGAACCGACGTTCGAAATGATACCTTTTCTTAATTCCGATGTCGTACTGCTGGCCTTTACCGTCGGTTTCTACTGTTTCGGCACGGCCCTCTACCGCCGCACCCGCGCCATGCTGCTGCATCCGGTGCTGGTCAGCCTGGTATCGACGATCCTTTTCCTGAAGATTTTCGGCATCGACTACGGTCATTACTACAAGGCCACCGGAGTGCTCAACTTCGCACTGAACCTTTCGGTCGTGGCGCTGGGCTATCTGATGTACGAACAGTTGGAGCGAATGCGCGGACGGCTGCTTCCGATCCTGGTATCGGTCGCCGTGGGCTGCCCGGTCGGCATCCTGAGCGTCGTCTATCTGGCCCGCCTGCTCGGTGCCGACCGCATACTGCAGACCTCGCTGGCCCCCAAGTCCGTCACCGTGCCGATCGCCGTCGCCGTAGTCGAGCCGCTCGGCGGCATGACGACCGTAACATCGGTCGTGGTCTTCTGCGTCGGCATCTTCGGCTGCGTGGCCGGGCCCTGGCTGCTACGGCGTTGCGGCGTGAAAGATCCCGCCGCACAGGGCTTTGCCCTGGGATCGGCCGCCCACGGCATCGGCACGGCCCGGGCGCTCGAAATGGGTGCGCTGGAGGGAGCCCTGAGCGGTCTTGCCATGGCGCTGATGGGGATCACGACGGCCATTCTGCTGCCGCTCATCGAGAAATTTCTCTACTAAAGGTTGGTTTTTACGACAAATAAGGACTATCTTTGTGCTTTCATCAAAAAAACTTATCGCATGGAGTGGCTCTACACATTGTTCGCGAGCGGGGGAATAGCCCATACGGTCTTTACACTCGCTCTGGTCATCACGCTGGGCATCTTGCTCGGCAAGGTAAAAATCTGCGGCATATCGCTGGGAATTACCTGGATTCTGTTCGTCGGCATCATCGCGGCGCATTTCGGCATGGTCATTCCGAATGAAGTGCGTCACTTCATTCAGGAGTTCGGACTGATCCTCTTCGTCTTCTCGATCGGCCTTCAGGTCGGCCCGGGTTTCTTCTCCTCGTTCAAGCACGGAGGTCTGACCCAGGTGGGACTTGCCGCCACGATCGTCTTTCTGGGCGTAGCGGTCGCCTATGCGATCCACCTGATCTCCGGCACGCCGATCCCGACGATGGTCGGCATTCTTTCGGGTGCGGTGACCAACACCCCCGGACTCGGTGCCGCGCAGCAGGCCTATGCCGACGCTTCGGGACTCGAAGACCCGAACATCGCCCTGGGATATGCCGTTGCCTATCCGCTCGGTGTGGTCGGCATCATCTTCTCGATGATTTTCATCCGCTACGCCCTGCGCGTCAAGTTCCAGAAGGAGGACGAGGCGCTCGCGGCCCTTTCGGCCGAGCATTCGATGACGGAGAAGATCGCCGTCGAGTGTACGAACAAGATGCTGAGCGGCCATAAGATCGCACACATCCGCGAGCTGATCAACCGTCAGTTCGTCATCTCGCGCATCGCGCATCCCGACGGTACGAACGTGCTGGCCAGCGGCGAGAGCGTCGTTTCGCTGGGCGACCGTCTGCTGATCATTTGCTCGTCGGAGGACTGCGAGGCCGTGACGGCCTTTTTCGGCGTGCGGCTCGAAATGGGCGAGAACGAGTGGGAGCAGAACGATACGACGCTGATTTCGCGCCGCATCCTCATCACGCGCCCCGAAATCAACGGCAAAACCTTCTCCGACCTCAAGTTGCGCACCCGCTACGGGATCAATATTACCCGCGTCAATCGTGCCGGTGTCGATCTGATTCCCTATCAGGGCATGGAGCTCCAGATCGGCGACCGCGTGATGGTGGTCGGACCCGAAAAGGCGGTCGGCAAGGTGGCCGAGGTGCTCGGCAACTCGCTCAAGAAGCTCAACGAGCCGAACCTCGTGACCATTTTCATCGGTATCGCGCTGGGTGTCATGCTGGGTTCCATTCCGCTGCTCAACGTGCCGCAGCCC
The DNA here is from genome assembly GCA_029065825.1 of Alistipes sp. Taxonomy (GTDB): domain Bacteria; phylum Bacteroidota; class Bacteroidia; order Bacteroidales; family Rikenellaceae; genus Alistipes. Next base: position 9,391 of record JAIEHQ010000074.1, on the reverse strand, counting down.
GTCAAGCTGGGTCTGGCCGGCGGCCCGCTCATCATCGCGCTGCTCATCGGCCGCTTCGGCCCGCACTTCCATCTGGTAACCTACACCACGATGAGCGCCAACCTCATGCTGCGCGAAATCGGCATCTCGCTCTTCCTCGCGGCGGTGGGCCTGGGTGCCGGCGAGGGATTCGTCGATGCGATCATGGGCGGCGGCTACCGCTGGATCGGCTACGGCGTGCTGATCACGGTCATTCCGTTGCTGCTGGTGGGCGTTTTCGCCCGACTGAAGCTCAAGATGAACTACTATACGCTCATGGGACTCATGGCCGGCAGCATGACCGATCCCCCGGCACTGGCTTACGCCAACAGTACCGCCGGTAACGACATGCCTGCGCTGGGATACTCGACGGTCTATCCGGTGGTCATGTTCCTGCGCGTGCTTACGGCGCAGATCTTCATCCTCTTCGCGTTGTAACGCGGCCGAAAATCGTATGAAAAAGGGATTCCGCCCGACGGCGGAGTCCCTTTTCGCTTTTCCGCGGAGAAAGCGGGACGACGCATTTTTTTCGATTCGAACGAAACAACCGTCCCGATATTTCGCTATATTTGCCTCCGAAATACAAGAGGGGTGCCTTGATGGGAAACGTAAAGGCTGAGATCATACCCTATGAACCTGATGCGGTCCGTACCGCCGGAGGAACTTGTTCATAGTCCGTAATTTCTCGTTCGGGAAACTCTCTTCGCAACACGGACAAACCATGCAAGTATTCATCAACCACACCCCCGTAGAGACTGCGCCGCAGAGTACGCTGGCCGATCTGCTCATGCAGGAGGGTATCGCTGCCGACGGCATCGCCGTCGCGATCGACAACAAGGTAGTACCCCGCGCCGAGTGGCACACGACGCCGTTGCGTGCGGAGGCGAAAATAACCGTCATACGCGCCGTCTGCGGAGGATGATGCGCCTGTTCGTCATTACCGAGCCGGAGTTTTCGGCGACCGAATGCGAGGCGATCGAACTGCTGCTCGCGGAGGGAATCGACCGCATACACCTGCGCAAACCCGATGCGACCGAGAAGCAGATGCGCCGGCTCATCGAATCGCTGCCCGAGGAGTGCTATACGCGCCTCACGCTGCACGACCACCTGCCTCTGGCGGTCGAGTACGGAATCGGCGGCGTGCATCTCAACGGACGCAATCCCGACGCACCCGCCCGATTCGGAGGGCTTCTCAGCCGTTCGTGTCACTCGCTGCGGGAACTTGCCGCCTGCCGGGAGGAGGACTATCTCTTCCTCAGCCCCGTTTTCGACAGCATTTCCAAAGCGGGGTATCGTTCCGGATACACCGCACACGAGCTGTCCGAAGCAGCGCGCGCGGGAGTCATAACCGACCGTACGGTGGCGCTCGGCGGCATTCGCCCCGAACACCTGCCGATGCTCGCAGACTACGGATTCGGGGGCGCTGCGCTGCTGGGCTACCTCTGGCAAAGCCCGTCGCCGGCAGAGATGGTCCGACGCACGAAAGAACTGAAAAAATACAACGAATCATAATTACGACATCATGCTGCAATTCATTACGCACCGTACCGACCGCTACGATGAGGTATCGGGCACGCGCGCCGTTCTGGCAGGAGGCTGCCGCTGGGTGCAGCTCCGCATGAAGGAGGCTCCGACCGAAGAGCTGCTGCGCATAGGGCGCGAGGTGGCCCGTCTCTGCCGCGAGGCGGGTGCGACCTTCATTCTGGACGACCGAGCCGATCTGGTCGGCGAACTCGGTGCCGACGGCGTGCATCTGGGTAAGAACGACATGCCGGTGGCGGAGGCCCGCCGTCTGCTCGGCAACGACCGCCTGATCGGAGCGACGGCCAACACCTTCGAGGATATCGAACGGGCGGCGGCCGCAGGGGCCGACTACATCGGCCTGGGACCTTTCCGCTTCACGCAGACCAAACGCAACCTGAGTCCGCTGCTGGGACTGGAAGGCTATCGCGCGATAGCCGCACGGTGCCGCGAGGCGGGCATCGACCTGCCCGTGATCGCCATCGGCGGCATCACGGCCGAAGACATCCGCCCGATCCGCGAGGCGGGTATCGCGGGCGTCGCTCTCTCGGGGTGCCTGCTCGGGGCGGAGGATGCGACGGAAAAGACAAAAGAAATAATCGACATAATAAACAGATAGACAATGAGTGAATTGATTATCGGCGGACGGACGTTCCGCTCCCGCCTGTTCGTTGGAACCGGGAAATTCAGCTCCAACGACCTGATGGCCCAGGCCATCGCCGCATCGAAATCGGAGATGGTCACCGTCGCCATGAAGCGCATCGACATGCAGAACCCCGAGGACGACATGCTGGCGCACGTGCGTCGTCCGGAGATTCAGCTGCTGCCCAACACTTCGGGCGTGCGCGATGCCGACGAGGCGGTGCTCGCGGCGCAGCTCGCCCGCGAGGCTTTCGGCACGGAGTTCATCAAACTGGAGATTCATCCCGACCCGAAGTACCTTTTCCCCGATCCGGTGGAGACCCTCAAGGCTACCGAACGGCTCGTGAAGATGGGCTTCGTGGTGCTTCCCTACATTCAGGCCGATCCGGTGCTCTGCAAGCGCCTGGAGGAGGCTGGCGCAGCGACCGTCATGCCGCTTGCCGCGCCGATCGGAACCAACAAGGGACTCGTGACCCGCGAGCTGCTCTCGATCATCATCGAGCAGAGCAACGTGCCGGTGGTGGTCGATGCGGGGCTGGGCGCTCCCTCCCATGCGGCCGAAGCGATGGAGATGGGTGCCGATGCCGTGCTGGTCAATACGGCCATCGCCGTCGCCGGAGATCCCGTGCGCATGGCCCGGGCTTTCGCCGATGCCGTCGCTGCCGGCCGGGAAGCCTACGAAGCGGGGCTGGGGGCGCAGACCCGCTGTGCCGAAGCGAGCAGCCCGCTGACCGCATTCCTCGACTGATCAAATTACGACAAACATGTTTTCAGAAGAATTAGCCAAATACGACTGGGACGAAACGACCCGGCGCATCCTCTCGAAACGTCCGGCCGATGTAGAGACGGCGCTCGGCAAGGAGCGTCCGACGCTCGATGACTTCATGGCGCTCGTCTCGCCGGCGGCGGCCGCCTACCTGGAGCCGATGGCCCGGCTGAGCCGCCGCTACACGCAGGAGCGGTTCGGCAAGACCATTTCGATGTACGTTCCCATGTATATTACCAACTCCTGCTCCAATTCCTGCGTCTATTGCGGATTCAACCGCCACAACAAATTCGAGCGTGTGATCCTCACTCCCGAGCAGATCGAAGACGAGTGCCGGGCGATCCGCCGGCTCGGGCCGTTCGAGAACCTGCTGCTGGTAACGGGCGAAAATCCGCGCGACGCGGGTGTCGATTACATCGAGAAGGCGTTGCAGGTGTGCCGGCCCTATTTCAACAACCTGACGATCGAGGTAATGCCGCTGGCGAGCGAAGAGTATTACCGCCTCACGCAGTCGGGACTCAACGGCGTGGTCTGCTTTCAGGAGACCTATAACCGGGCCAACTACAACATCTACCATCCGGCCGGCATGAAGTCCCGGTTCGAGTGGCGCGTGAACGGCTTCGACCGCATGGGGCAGGCCGGCGTGCACAAGATCGGCATGGGCGTGCTGATCGGACTCGAAGAGTGGCGCACCGACGTGACGATGATGGCACTTCACCTGCAGTACCTGCGCAAGCACTACTGGAAGACGCGCTACAGCGTCAATTTCCCGCGCATGCGCCCCTCCGAAGGACACTTCCAGCCCAATGTGGTCATGAGCGACCGGGAGCTGGCGCAGCTGACCTTCGCATTCCGCATCTTCGACCGCGATGTCGATATTTCGGTTTCGACCCGCGAAAGCGCCGCATTCCGCAACAACATCGCGACGCTCGGCGCCACCTCGATGAGCGCCGGTTCGAAGACCGATCCGGGCGGCTACCACACCTATCCCCAGTCGCTCGAACAGTTCTCGGTCAGCGACGAGCGGACTCCGGCCCAGGTCGAGGCCGACATCCGCAAGGCGGGCTATGAAGTGGTCTGGAAAGACTGGGACAAGATTTTCGACTGACGGGCCATGGATGCGGAACGCTATGCCCGGCAGACGATGCTGCCGCAGATCGGAGCGGAGGGACAGCGGAGGCTGCTCGACTCCTCCGCGCTCGTCGTCGGCGTGGGAGGACTGGGATCGGCCGCCGCGCTCTACCTGGCGGGAGCCGGAGTGGGGCGGATCGGCTTGGCCGATCCCGACACCGTCTCGCTGAGCAACCTGCAGCGGCAGGTGCTCTACGACGAGCGGCAGATCGGGGTGCCGAAAACCGAGGCGGCACGGCGGAAACTCGCCGCCTTCTCTTCGCAGGTGCGGTTCGAATGCCATCCCGAAGGGATTACCCCGCAGAATGCCTGCCCGCTGTTCGAGCGCTACGACCTGATCGTCGATTGCTGCGACAACTTTCCCACGCGCTATCTGATCGACGATGCGTGCGCGGCGGCGGGGAGGCCCTGGGTACACGGAGCGATCGGAGCTTTCACGGGGCAGGTGTGCCTGTTCAACCACCTCCGCAAGAGACGATACGCCGACCTCTATCCCGACCGGGAGTCGCTCTGCTCCCGCCCCCGGACCACAGCGGGGGTACTGGGAACGGTGCCCGGCGTGATCGGCGTGCTGGAGGCTTCGGAGGCGATCAAGCTGCTGGCCGGCTTCGGCGAACTGCTCGACGGCCGGCTCTTCACGATCCACCTGCTGACGATGCGGAGCGATATCGTCGAATTTTAAAATGAAAAAGATTATGATACCGAAAAAATGGAGCGATGAGGCGTGGGAGGCGGCCCTGCCCGTCTATCGCAAAATCCTCGAACACCCCTTCGTCGAACAGCTGGCGCGGGGAGAGCTCGCCGCCGAGCAATTCGCCTTCTATCTGCGGCAGGATTCGATCTACCTGAGCCATTATGCCCGCGTGCTGGCCCACATCGCCTCGCGGCTGTCCGATACGGAACAGACCGCCTCCTTCCTCCGGTTCGCCGCCGACGGCATCGAGGTGGAAAAGGCGCTGCACGCATCGTTTCTCGGCGGCGACACTCCGACGCAGCAGCAGATCAGCCCCACCTGCCTGCTCTACACCTCGGTGCTGGAGAGTCAGGCGACCGCTCCGGTCGAAGTCGAAGCGGCTGCCGTGCTGCCCTGCTTCTGGGTCTATCAACGGGTGGGGGAGGAGATTCTCGCCCGGCAGCGGGGCGACGGGAATCCCTACATGCGCTGGATCGCCACCTATGCCGATCCCGCCTTCGGCGAGTCCACTCGCCGGGCCGTCGCCGTCTGCGATGCGCTGGCCGCACGGGCCGGCGGGGAGGTGCGCCGCCGCATGACCGACATTTTCGTGCGCTGCACCAAGATGGAATACCTCTTCTGGGACAGCGCCTGGCAACTCGAAACATGGAAAATATAAACCGATCGAAGATGAAAAAACAGTACAGACGTGCGCTGACCATCGCGGGCAGCGACCCGAGCGGCGGTGCGGGCATTCAGGCCGATCTGAAGACCTTTTCGGCCTGCGGATGCTTCGGCTGTTCGGCCATCGTCGCCGTCGTGGATGAAAATACGGTGGGGGTTACGGGCGTGCATCCCGTGCCGACGGAGTTCGTGACGGGGCAGATCCGCTCCGTGCTCGACGACATCGGGGCGGATGCGATCAAGATCGGCATGCTCCACTCCTCGGAGCTGATCCGGGCCGTGCGGCAGATGCTCGGGCGCTACGACGTGCGCAATATCGTGCTCGATCCGGTCATGGTCGCCACGTCGGGCGACCGGCTTCTGCAGGAGGAGGCGATCGCGACGCTGCGCAGCGAGCTGATTCCCTTCGTGCGGGTCATCACGCCCAACATTCCGGAGGCCGAGATCCTGCTCGGCCGCACCATCGAGCGGCAGGAGGAGCTTCCCGAACTGGCGCGCGAGCTTTCGTGCGGCGACCGGGTTTCGGTGCTGCTGAAGGCCGGCCACCTGCACGAGAGCGAACTGATCGACGTGTTCTACAATGCGGAGAGCCGGCAGATCCTCCCGCTCCGCTCGCGGCGGATCGACACCCCCAACACACACGGAACGGGCTGCACGCTCTCATCGGCCGTCGCAGCGTTCCTGGCCCGGGGGCTGCAGCTCGACCGGGCGGTAATCGCCGCCAAGGAGTACATCGACACGGCGATCATGGCCGGAGCGGCCTATGAGATCGGACACGGACACGGGCCGGTGCATCACTTCTTCGACTTCTGGGAATAACCCCGTCAGGGCAGAAATATCGGGAGAATAGGGGTATTTTTCGAAAATATCCCTATTTTTGTGTTATAAAAACAAGGAACACACTATGTCGATGGTTTTCAAATTCCGGATGCTGAGCGACGAAAACGACCATTTCGTGCGCGACTACGAAGTCATGTACGACATGACGCTGCTCGAATTCCACGAGTTCATCGCCCGCTCGCTCCGCTACGACGAAGGGATGGCCTCGTTCTTCACGGCCGACAAGAGCTGGAACCGCCTGCGGGAGTTTACCCTGATGGATATGGAGGAGAATTCGGAGGAGGCTCCCGTGCCGATGGCCGACGTGACACTCGGCCAGCTGATCCGCAACAACCGCGACAGACTGATCTACCAGTTCGACATGCTGGGCGACCGGGCCTATTATCTGGAGATGGTCGAGGCGAAGGAGGCGGCTGCGGGAACGCTCTATCCGCGCGTGGCGTTCGAGCACGCGGCGGCTCCCGACCAGTACGACCCGTCGGCCAACGAGGAGGAGCAATCCATCTTCGACGAGATGATGGGCGACTTCCGGGAGTTCGAGGGCGATGACAGCTACGACGATGAGTAGCCGGCTCGTCGTCGTCGTCGGGGCGACCGCCTCGGGCAAGACGGAGCTGAGCCTGCGGCTGGCCGAGCATTACGGCGCGCCGGTTCTTTCGACCGACTCGCGTCAGGTCTATCGGGGCATGGCGATCGGAACGGCACAGCCCACGGCCGAGGAGTTGTCCCGCGCGGCGCATTACTTCATCGCCGACCGGGACATCCGCGAGGAGTTCAGCTGCGGGCGTTACGAGACGGAGGCGCTCGCCCTGCTGGAACGGCTCTTCGCCAGCCACGACACGGTAATCGCAGTAGGAGGCTCCGGATTGTATGTCAAGGCGTTGTGCGAGGGAATGGACGAACTTCCTGCGGGCGATCCGCAGTTGCGCGCCACACTCGCCCGCAGGCTTGAAAGCGAGGGGCTTGAGGCGCTCGGTGCGGAACTCGAACGCCTCGATCCGCTCTATCACGCGCAGGTGGACCTCCGCAATCCGGCCCGCGTGCTCCGCGCGCTCGAGGTCTGTCTTCAGAGCGGCAGGCCCTATTCGGAACAACGTTCGGGAAAACGCAGCGCACGCGATTTCCGCATCATCAAGATCGGCACGGAGATGGATCGGGAGACCCTCTACGAGCGCATCGACCGGCGGGTCGAACGCATGATGGCCGACGGCCTCGAAGCGGAGGCGCGGGCGCTCCATCCGTTCCGGAGTCTCAATGCGTTGCAGACGGTGGGGTACAAGGAGCTTTTCGACTGGTTCGACGACCGCTGCACCCGCGAGGAGGCGGTCGCGCTGATCCAGCGCAACACCCGGCGCTACGCCAAGCGGCAGCTTACCTGGTTCCGTCGCGATCCGGAAATCCGCTGGATGGCCCCGGACCGGATCGAGGAAATTACCGCATACATCGACAGCGTTTTGTGATTTTGCGAATTTTGACTATTTTTGCCGGGTCTTTACGCAACAAGACGGCTGCTCGGATGGTGGAATAGGTAGACACGCCGGACTTAAAATCCTGTGGCCAGCAATGGCCGTGCGGGTTCGATTCCCGCTCCGAGTACGAATCCGCGAGGCGACGGAGGCCGCAAGTCTCCGTCGCCTCGTTTTCGTTGCTCTGCCGAAAAAAGAAAGAACGGGGGCTTTCGTTTGCAAAAAATTTGAAATCGGAAATAATTTTCTATCTTTGACGCAAAATCGAAAGACCACTACCGTCCGGTTACTGTTTCAAACGACAAATCCTACAATCAAACTATGCAAGATATACAAACCCTTCAGGGGAAGAGTCTGGCCGAGCTGCGCGAAATCGCCAGAACGCTGGGCATTCCTCAGGTCATGCTGAAAAAACGCGAACTTCTCGAAAAGATACAGCAAACCCTCGGCGGCGATGCGGCTCCCGTCGCGGAGAAACCCGCCCCGGCCAAACGGGGGCGTCGTCCCCGCATCGCACAGGAGAGCGCACCGCAGCAGCAAGAGGGCAGCGCCGAGGCTCCGGCTCCGGAAACCGCACCGGCCCCGGCGACAGGCGAAGAGACTCCGGCCGTCCAACCCAAGCGGCGCGGCCGGAAACCGCGCATCAAGGAGTCTGAGAGCGCCCCGGCAGCCGTACCCGCGCCCCAGGCACAGCAGGAGTCCGCCGGGACTGCGGAATCCGCCGCCCCGGCTCCGATCGAAGAGGTCATTACCAAAGACGACTTCGCCGGCGAGATCGCAGGTGCGGGCGTGCTGGAGGTCATGCCCGACGGATACGGCTTCCTGCGCTCGGCCGACTACAACTACCTCAATTCTCCGGACGACATTTACGTCTCGCCCTCCCAGATCAAACTCTTCGGTCTGAAGGCCGGCGACACCGTGACGGGAACGATCCGCCCGCCGAAAGAGGGCGAGAAATATTTCCCGCTGGTGCGTGTGACGGACATCAACGGACTCGCCCCGGAGTATATCCGCGACCGCGTGCAGTTCGAGTTCATGACCCCGCTCTTCCCGAGCGAGAAATTCCGCCTGACGGGCAACGGCCACAACAACCTGTCGTGCCGCATCGTCGATCTCTTCTCGCCGATCGGCAAAGGACAGCGCGCGCTGATCGTCGCACAGCCCAAAACCGGCAAGACGGTCCTCATGCAGTCGATCGCCAACGCGATCGCCGACAACCACCCCGAGGTCTATATGATCGTACTGCTGATCGACGAACGCCCCGAGGAGGTCACGGAGATGGCCCGCAACGTCAAGGCCGAAGTCGTCGCCTCGACCTTCGACGAGCAGGCCTCGCGCCACGTCAAAGTGGCCGAGATGGTGCTTGAAAAGGCCAAACGGATGGTCGAGTGCGGTCACGACGTGGTCATTTTCCTCGATTCGATTACCCGCCTGGCGCGCGCCTACAACTCGGTGCAGCCCGCCTCGGGCAAGGTCCTCTCCGGCGGTGTGGATGCCAACGCCCTGCATAAGCCCAAACGCTTCTTCGGCGCGGCGCGCAACACCGAAGAGAAAGGCTCGCTGACGATCATCGCCACGGCGCTGATCGACACCGGATCGAAGATGGACGAGGTGATCTTCGAGGAGTTCAAGGGCACGGGCAACATGGAG
>JAIEHQ010000073.1 GCA_029065825.1 Alistipes sp. | reverse complement strand
GAGATGTCTCGTGGGCTCGGAGATGTGTTTAAGAGACCGGGGACGGGACGTTCGATGTCTTCCTGCCCTATGTCAAGGGATTCTCCGTTCCGTATCGGATGACGGTGCTCAATTATACGATCTCCAATCCGGAGGCGTACCTCAACGAGCAGACCTCCGAAGGACGCACCGTGACTTTCACGTCGTCGCTTTTCTCGGCGACGCAATATACCTTCACGCTGGAGGTTTACACCAAGACCGGCAGCGCCGTGCTGACGATAAAGAATCCCTGGTCCGACACCGTGCAGTACAACGGCAATATATCGGCGTTGTAACGCGGTCGGTCCGGCTCTTCGGCGCGCATGGCCCGGGTTCGCAAAGGAACCCGGGCCATGCCCGTTATCGTGCAGCCTCCTCCGTGCGGACGATCAGCGCTACGGCCGAGGCGGAAACCCCCTCTTCGCGCCCTTCGAATCCGAGGCGTTCTGTGGTGGTCGCCTTGACCGAGACGGCATCCGTGTCGATTCCGATCGTGCGGGCGATCGCCTCGCGCATGCGGTCGATGTAGGGGCGCAGCCGGGGCCGCTGCATCGCCACCGTGCAGTCGATGTTGCCGACCGTGTAGCCTTTTTCGCGGAGCAGCGCCGTGCAGCGGGCGAGCAGCAGGCGGGAGTCTATCCCTGCGAACTCCTCCGAGGTGTCGGGAAAGTGGAGGCCTATGTCGCCCAGCGCCGCAGCGCCGAGCAGTGCGTCGCAGATGGCGTGCAGCACCACGTCGCCGTCGGAGTGAGCGATGCAGCCTTTCGTGTGGGCGATCTCCACACCGCCCAGCACGAGGGGCAGATTCTCGCCCAGCGCGTGGACGTCGTAGCCGTAGCCGATTCTGAATGGGATCATAATACGTATGTTTTCCGTTTGGTTGCGGGTCGTTTCGAGACCCAAAAGTACGAATAAATTCCGGGACGCGGGCAGCTTCCCTCCCTCTTGCGGCGATAAATCGTCGCGGGCGGGCGGAAATGTCGGATAAAAAACGTAAATTTGCCGGCAAAAATCATCGAGAATGAATATCGAACAGTTTCTTTCGGATGCGGTGAAGTCCGCGATAAGCGCCCTTTACGGCGGGGCGGAAGCGCCGTTGCAGATTCAGAAGACCCGCAAGGAGTTCGAGGGCGACTATACGCTGGTGGTCTTTCCGCTGCTCAAGGCCAGCCGCAAATCGCCCGAGGCGACGGCTGCCGAGATCGGAGAGTATCTGGTGGCCCATACGCCTCAGATCAGCGGCTTCAACGTCATCAAGGGCTTCCTGAATCTTTCGCTCGACAGTGCGTTCTGGGCCGAGCGGTTCGCCGAGATCGCCGCGGACGAGCGCTTCGGGCAGGCTGCGCCGACGGGCCGCACGATCATGATCGAATATTCGTCGCCCAATACGAACAAACCGCTCCACCTGGGACATATCCGCAACAACCTGCTCGGCTACTCGGTGGCGCGCATCCTGCAGGCCAACGGCCACAACGTCATCAAGGCCAATCTGGTGAACGACCGGGGTATCCACATCTGCAAGTCGATGCTCGCCTGGAAGCTCTACGGCGGTGGCGAGACCCCCGCATCGTCGGGCATGAAGGGCGACCACCTGGTGGGCAAGTACTACGTCGAGTTCGACAAGCACTATAAGGAGCAGATCCGGGAGCTGATCGCTTCGGGACAGAGCGAGGAGGAGGCCAAGAAGAACGCCCCCATCATGCGCGAGGCCCAGGAGATGCTGCGCCGCTGGGAGGCGAAGGATCCCGAGGTGTATGGATTGTGGCAGACCATGAACGGCTGGGTATATGAGGGATTCGACGTGACCTACAAGGCGCTCGGTGTCGATTTCGACAAGGTATATTACGAGTCGCAGACCTACTTGCTGGGCAAGAGCCTCGTGGAGGAGGGATTGCAGAAGGGGGTCTTCTTCCGCAAGGAGGACGGGTCGGTGTGGATCGACCTGGAGGCCGACGGTCTCGATCAGAAGCTGCTCCTGCGCGGCGACGGAACGTCGGTCTATATGACGCAGGACCTCGGCACGGCTTTCCGCCGCTTCGAGGAGAACCGGCTCGACGAGATGATCTACGTGGTGGGCAACGAGCAGAACTACCACTTCCAGGTGCTGAAGCTCATCCTCAAGAAGCTGGGCTATGCCGACTGGAGCGACCACATCTTCCATCTTTCGTACGGCATGGTCGAACTGCCCGAAGGCAAGATGAAGTCGCGCGAGGGTACGGTGGTCGATGCCGACGACCTGATCGCCGCGATGATCGCCACCGCCCGTGAAATGTCCGATGAGCTGGGCAAGCTGGACGGATGTTCGGAGCAGGAGGCTGCCGACGTGGCTGCGATGGTGGGCCTGGGTGCGCTCAAGTATTTCATCCTGAAGGTCGATCCCCGGAAGACGATGCTTTTCGATCCGCGCGAGTCGATCGACTTCAACGGCAACACGGGTCCCTTCATCCAATATACCCATGCGCGCATCCGCTCGATCCTGCGCAAGGCGGAGGAGGCGGGCATCGACTTCCGCAGCAGCGGAGCGGAGTCCGTCGCGCTGCTGCCCGAGGAGATCGCTCTGGTCAAGACGCTGGCCGACTATCCGGCCACGGTGCGGGCTGCGGGCGAGAATTTCGCACCCTCGATCGTGGGGGCCTATGCCTACGAGCTGGCCAAGTCGTTCAACGGCTATTACCACGACCATTCGATTCTCCGAGAGGAGAACGCCGCCGTGCGCGACATGCGCATCCGGCTGGCCGAACAGGTGGCCCGCACGATCCGTTCGGCGATGGCGCTGCTCGGCATCGAGGTGCCCGAGCGGATGTAACGTCCCGCGCCTGGCGGCTGCCGATGCGTCCGTGAAATTCGTCGGGCGTTTTCGTGCGGTTTTTGGCGAAAGTTTTTTACCTTTGTAGAAACATACATTAAAACAAAAGAGATATGGCGAATTTAAGAAACCTGAAGAAAGAGATCGACTACCGTCTGGAGGAGCTCGTTTTCGATTGCGATATGGCTATCTGCTTCCAGCCCTCTAAGGAGAAGGAGATCTTCGAGCTGATGCAGGAGGGTGTCGCGCTGCGCAACGCTTTCTATGTGAAGGCGAACAATCCTGCCGAGCCGCACAACCGCTCGCTGGTCCGCAAGCACTATATGGCCCTGAACTGCGAGATGGACGACGCTTTCGGCAAGCTGTTCGAGAAGTTGAGCGAGATCAACAAATAGACGGCCGGCCGTCTGCCGGAACGAGGGGGCCCCGAACGAAGCCGTTCGGGGACCTTTTCTTTGGCAGCGAGAGGCGCAGGCATCGTTTCTCTGCGACAGGGAAGACCGCCGCTCTGCGGGAAACGTCCGGACATGCGGGACGCGATCCGCAGCGCGTGCCTCCGCTGCCGTCCGAAATAAAAGCCCCCGTCGGTCTTTGAAAGGCAACGGGGGCTTGCTCTGCGCAAACGGAGGTGCGCCTATTTCTTGATGTTGGGTTCCTCCAGGCCGTAGTGGTGCTTCGTGTCTTCGCGCTTGAGCCAAAGACCCAGGAAGAAAGCGATGACACCCAGGCTGGCGAAGATCAGCATCGGGACCATGTAGTCGTACTGCGTGGGGTCCGTAACGCCGAGGTTGGTAACCTTGAGCGCGTAGCCGATCAGGATCGGGAAGATGCAGAGACCGATGTTCTGGATCCAGAAGATGATCGAATAGGCCGAGCCGAGGTAGCGGTTCTCCACCAGCTTCGGCACGCTGGGCCACAGGGCGGCGGGAACCAGCGAGAAGGAGATGCCCAGCAGGATGATCGCGGCGTAGGCGATGGGCTTGGTCAGCGGCACGACGGCGAAAGTCAGGTGGCAGACCGTCATCAGGATCGCGCCGACCATCAGCATCGAGGCACCCTTGCCCTTGCGGTCGAGGAAGGTGCCCAGCAGCGGGGTAATGGCGGCGGCGCCCAGCGGGAAGAAGAAGAAGATGTTGCCCGCCTGCGCGGCCGTGAGGCCCAGGTTGCATTCGAGCATGTTGATCGCATACTTCTGGAAGGGGAAGATCGCCGAGTAGTAGAGCACGCAGAGCGACGATACGATGAGGAACGTCTTGCTCGTGAAGAGCTTGCTCAGGTCGCTGATCTTGAACGGTTCCTCGGGCTCCTCGCCGCTTTCGCCCTCCTGCTGTTCGAGTTTGCGGTCCATCAGGGCGTAGATGCCGAAGTTGAGCAGGCCGATGATGAGCAGCAGCGTGCAGAAGAGCACGGGCCGCGAGACGCTCTCCAGGCCGCCCATCTCCGCGATGCGGGGCGAGAGCAGCACGACGAACGCCACGCCGAGGCGGGCGATGGCCATCTCGACACCCATCGCCAGGGCGAGTTCCTTGCCCTTGAACCATTTGACGATGCCTTTCGATACGGTCACGCCGGCCATCTCCGTGCCGCAGCCGAAGATCATGAAGCCCAGCGAGGCCAGTTTGGCCGATGCGGGGAACGAAGGCCAGAACGAGTTGAGAGCGCTCTCGAGGCCGCTGCCGGCGAAGTATTCGCTGACCGCATAGTATTTGATGGCCGCGCCGACGACCATGACCGTGCCGGAGAGCACAGCCGTGAAGCGCACGCCCATCTTGTCGAGGATGATGCCCGCCAGGATGAGGAAGCCGCAGACGTTGAGGAAATACTCCGAAGAGGTAAAGGTGCCGTAGGTCACCGAGTCCCAGCCCAGGCTGCTTTCGAGCATGCTCTTCAGCGGGGAGAGCACATCGACGAACATGTAGGCGAACAGCATGGCCGAAGCCAGCAGCACCAATGCGGTCCACCGGGCTGCGGCGGAGTCGCTGAGTTTCTTTTGAATCGCTTGTGTCATTGAGTGTTGTTTATTGATGAGTGTTTTTTTTGCGTTATCGTTGTTCGCCCGTGTATCGGCTCAGAATCCCGTAGGCCTCGTCGATGCCCAGTTCGCCCGCTTTCGACAGGTCGAGACACCCTTTGCGCGTATCTTTCATGTAGATCTGGGTCAGCCCCCGGTTGTAGTAGGCCTCCGCCAGCAGGGGATCGAGTTCGATGGCGCGGGTAAAGTCGTCGAATGCCTCGGGCAGCCGGCCCGAGAGGGCCTGGAGCGTTCCCCGGTTGTAGTAGGCCTGCGCGAAATCGGGGGCGCAGCGGATCGCCCGCGTCATGTCGGCGATGGCCTCCGTGTAGTCGTAGCTGCGCGTGCGGTCGCTGCGCAGGGTGTTGGCCGGGTCCGAGTCGATCGATATGCGCTGGTAGGGGGTGTCCAGACTGGCGATGAAGTCGAGCATCGCGGCACGGGTCGCACCCCGGTTGAAGTAGAGGAGCGGATTGGACGAGTCGCGGACGATGGCCCGGCTGTAGTGCTCGATAGAGTTGGTGTATTGCCCGATGAGCGCCTGCTGGATGCCGTACTGGAGCAGCAGCGCCGCGTCGTTCGGACGGGTCCGCAGGGCGGCCTGGTATTCCTTGCCCAGGCGGAGCAGCGTATCCTGACAGAGCGTCTCGGTGCCCGTGCTCAGAACCAGCAGGGGGGTGCCGATGCGTCGTTTGAAGTCCTCGATCCGCTGCGAGGCGTAGCGGCCGGAGGGTGCGATCGCCTCCGTGTCGGGCTGGGCCAGCGTGAAGCGGTAGAGGGGCCGGAAGCGGACCTTGCTGTCGTCGGCCTCTCCGTTCTGGGCCATGCGGTCGAAGAATCGGGTCGTGAATTGGTTGTCGAAGGCCAGCAGACGGTCCATGCGCTGCGTCGTGTCGGCATAGATCGAGTAGGTGCTGTCCTTCAGGTGGGCCTTGTAGCGGGCTATCTTCCGGTTGCCGGTCTCTTCGTCGCGCCGTGCCGCCGCCGGTTTGTGCAGGGCGTAGCGCAGGGTGCTGCGGTTCAGGTAGGCGTTGGCGAAATCGGGATAAAGCTCGATGGCCCGGGTGTAGTCCCGTTCCGCGCCTTCGAGGTCGCCCAGCTGGGTCTTGAGCAGCGCACGCAGGTAATAGACCTGGACATTGCCCGGCGAGAAGAGGGCCACCCGGTCGAAATCCTCCAGGGCGCGGTTGTAGTCGCCGATCTGCGAGCGCAGGATGGCCCGGTTGAAATAAACGACCGAGCTGGTTGAGTCGAGCTGTGCCGCGCGGTCGAAGTCGGCCAGCGCCTGCATGGGCCGGTGCGTGTGGAAATAGACGATCGCGCGGTTGAAGTAGGGGGGCAGGAAGGTCGAATCGCAGCGGATCGACATGTCGAAATCCTCCTCGGCTTCGCGATACCTCTCTTGCTGGAGGTAGAGCGTGCCGCGCTGGTAGTATCCGTTGGGATTCTCGCGGTTGGTGCGGATCGCCGTGTCGAAGTTCTGCATCGCCCGCACGGTGTCCTGCAGGTAGAGGTAGGCCGTGCCGCGCCCGATGTAGGCATCGGCCACCCGGTTCTGCTGGAAGATGAAGCGGTCGAAGTCCTCGATCGCCTCGGCGTACTGCTTGTTTTGCAGGCGCGTGTAGCCCCGGCTGTAGTAGGCATCCGGCAGGTCGGGCCGCAGGTCGATCGCCTCCTTGAAGTCGCGGAGTGCATCGTCGTAGCTGCCCAGGCGCGAGCGGGTCAGCGCCCGGTAGATGTAGGCGGTGGTGTAAACGGGATTCTGCCGTATGGCCGTCGAGAAGTCGGCATCGGCACCCAGCAGGTCGTCGAGGTTGAATTTGGCCACCCCGCGCAGGAAGTATCCCTCGGCTGCGTGGCCTTCGGTCTGCAGCAGGCTGTTCAGCACGCGGATCGCTTCGCGGTACTCGCGGTTCATCAGACACCGGCGGCCCGCCCAGTAGAAGTAGTCTTCGTTGTACTGGGCGCAGGCGCTCCGCACGCCGCCGAACAGCGTCCAGAGCAGAATCAGTGCCGGGATGAGTGCGCGCCGCATCATACGATCGTCGTCCGTTATTCGAACTCGTAGCCGAACCGTTTGAGCTGCCGCTCGTTGTCGCGCCAGTTCTCATTGACCTTGACGAAGAGCTGGAGGAACACCTTCTTGCCCAGGAACTCCTCCATGTCCTCGCGGGCCTGGCGGCCGATCTTCTTGAGTTTTTCCCCCTTGTGTCCGATCAGGATGCCTTTCTGCGAATCGCGGGCGACGAAGATCGTCGCGGCGATGCGGTCGATCTCCGGCTCCTCCCTGTAGCTTTCGATCTCGATCTCGCAGCAGTAGGGGATCTCCTTGTCGTAGTTGCGCAGGATCTTTTCGCGGATGATCTCCGAGGCGAAGAAGCGCAGCGTCTTGTCCGTGAGCGTGTCCTTCGGATAGAAAGCCTCGCCTTCGGGCAGTCGCTCCAGAATCAGGTCGAAGAGTCCCCGGATGTTGAATTTCTCGCGGGCCGATACGGGGACGATAACCGCGTCGGGGAGCGTGGCGTGCCACTTATCGACCAGCTCCTCGAGCCGTTCGGGGGTCGAGAGGTCGATCTTGTTGATCACCGCCAGCGTCGGAATGCCGCTGCGGCGGATGCGGTCGAGCGTCTCCGTCTGGCGGTCGTCCGGCAGCGAAGCGTCGGTCACGTAGAGGATCACGTCCCGTCGCTGACGGCGCCTTCGACGAACTTCATCATCGACTCGTGCAG
>JAIEHQ010000072.1 GCA_029065825.1 Alistipes sp. | reverse complement strand
CGCCCGCGACAATACCGAAAGAGCGATGTTTTGCAATCTAACATTGCATCGATCCTCCGCCCCGGAGAACGAAAGGCGCTACGCCGAAAGCGCCCCGCACGACATGCAACGGAAACGCTCGGGAGCGTTCGCAAAAGGTACGAATGCTCCCGAGCGTTTCCGTCGTTTCCCCTCCTCCCGAGTTTCTACATCCCCGGGATGGCGGACCTTCGGAAGTGTGTGGCTACACCAACCCGGAGAATCCCATGAAAGCCATCGCCAGAATACCGGCGGTTACCAATGCGACGGGAATCCCCTGCATGGCCTTGGGGATATTCTCCAACTCGAGCCGTTCGCGGATACCGGCGAAGATGACCAGCGCCAGAGCGAATCCCACGGCGGTCGCAATCGAATAGACGACGCTCTGCAGCAGATTGAACTCTTTCGAGATCATCAGGATTGCCACACCCAGCACCGCACAGTTGGTGGTAATGAGCGGCAGGAAGATTCCAAGCGCCTGATAGAGTGCCGGCGAGATTTTCTTGAGCATGATCTCGACCATCTGTACCAGAGCCGCAATGACCAGAATAAAGACGATCGTCTGCATGTACTCGATCCCCAGCGGCACCAGCACATAGGTCTGGAGAGCCCAGGCGACTACCGAGGCGAGGGCCATGACGAAAGTCACGGCAGCACCCATGCCGAGCGAGGTCTCGACCTTCGACGAAACGCCCAGAAACGGACAGATGCCGAGGAATTGCGCCAGCACGACATTATTGACGAAGATCGCACCGATGATTATGGCAAAATAAGAGAGCTGCTCCATACCCTATTTCTTCATTAATTTGTTGAACAACGCCATCAGATAGCCCAGCACCAGGAATCCGCCCGGAGCCAGCACGAACACCAATGGCGTATAGTCGCCGATGCCCAGCGGATAATCGAAGATCGCACCGCTGCCGAGCACCTCGCGCACGGCACCGACGAGCGTCAGCGCCCACGTGAATCCGATTCCGATTCCCACTCCGTCGCAAACGGAGGCCAACGGTCCGTTTTTCGAGGCGAACGCCTCGGCGCGTCCCAGAATGATGCAGTTCACGACGATCAACGGGATAAAGACTCCCAGGCTGGCATACAGCGCCGGAAAGAAAGCCTGCATCAGCATGCCGATGATCGTGACGAACGACGCGATGACGACGATGAACGCGGGGATGCGCACCTTGTCGGGAATCAGGTTCTTGATGAGCGAGACCACCAGATTCGACAGCACCAGCACCGCCATCGTCGCCATGCCCATGCCGAACCCGTTGCCGGCCGAGGTGGTGGTGCCGAGCGTCGGACACATGCCGAGCGCCAGCACGAACGTCGGATTGCTGCGAACGATACCGTTCGCCAAAACTTTCAGATTATTCATTCAGACCTCCTTTCTCCATTTCATCCGCTTCCGGCGCATCCTCGCGAAGCGTCGCACCCGAAGCATCATCGACCCGACGGGTAGCTCCCGAAACAGCCTCCGCCGCATCGGGCACCTCCGCACCCGTCGCCCGGCAGAAGACCCGATAGGCACGCGCCACGGCATCGACATAGGCACGCGACGAGATCGTCGCCGCGGTCAGCGCCTCCACATCGCCGCCATCCTTAGCCACGCGCAGGGTCATCCGCCCCGGATCGCGTCCCACGAAGCTGCGCAGCAGCGGATTCTCCTCGTCGGCCATCTTGGTGCCCAGCCCCGGGGTCTCGGCCTGCTCGACCACCCGGATATTGAGCACCTCGCCCGTCGGGGCGAATCCGACCATCAGGCGCACCAGGCCGTTGAAACCGCTCTTGGTCATCGTCTCGACCGCATAGCCGACCGGCTCGCCGGCCGCCGAGGCGGTATAGAGCTTCACGGGAAGCTCGTCCTCCGACATCTCCCGCACCTGAGGCTCCCCCTCGAAGGGAGGAAGCACCTGCAGCAGCGCTTCGCGCGTCGCCTCGGCCCGTGCCCGGGCGATCGGCTCCTCGGTAATCAGCTGCACGCCGCCCACGCCCGCCGCTGCCAGCAGGGTAATCGTGAAGAGCACGGCGGTCATATTGAATAACGTACTTTTCATACACGCCTATTTTACGCCGAATCGACGGGGTTTGACATATTTGTTGATCAGCGGAGTCACCGCATTCATCAGCAGTATGGCGAACGACATGCCCTCGGGATAGGCTCCCCACAGCCGGATCAGCACCGTAACGGCACCGATGCCCACACCGTAGAGGATCATGCCCCAGCAGGTCATCGGCGAAGTAACGTAGTCGGTGGCCATGTAGAACGCGCCCAGGATCGCACCGCCGGCAAGCAGGTGGAAAAGCGGGAACGACCAAAGCTCCTCGCCGCGCATGCCCTCGCACAGCCCCACGCAGAGGACGAACAGGGCCATCGTTCCCAGCACCGCGACGGGAATATGCCACGTAATGACCCGGCGCCAGAGCAGATAGGCTCCGCCGACGAGCAGCAGCAGCGCCGAGATCTCTCCGAGCGATCCGGGAATCGAGCCGAACAGCAGATCCTGATAATTGACCGCCGTATGGGATACCGCATGGGCCTTGACCGCCGCCAGCGGCGTGGCTCCCGAAAAGGCATCGACCATCTGCCCCTCGGGACGGGGGAAAAGGGTCATCTGCACCGGATAGGCGAACAACAGAAAGACACGCCCCACCAGCGCGGGATTGAAGGGATTGCATCCCAGTCCGCCGAAGGTCATCTTCGCCACCCCGACGGCCACGAACGAGCCGACGAGCACGATCCACCAGGGCAGCGTCGCCGGAAGGTTGAAGGCCAGCAACACACCGGTAACCACCGCCGACAGGTCGCCCACGGTACGGGGACCGCGCAACAAGTATTTCTGAATCAGAAACTCGAACGTCACGCATCCGCCCACCGCCAGACAGGTCACGGCCAGCGCCGGCACCCCGAACAGCACCACCGAGAAGACCCAGGCGGGCAGAAGCGCCAACAGCACGTCCCGCATGATCCGCCGCGTCGATTCGGGACCGTGCACATGGGGAGCGGGTGCCACGATTAAATTGTTTGCCATACGCTATCTATCTTAGTCTTGATTATTTCTTGGTCGTATTGGCCGCCGCGCGGGCGCGCATGAGCGCTCCGACCCGCTGTTTTCCCAGCCGAATGTAATCGAGCAGCGGGATTCCCGCCGGGCAGGTAAACTGGCAGCAGCCGCACTCGATGCAGTTGGTCGCCCACTCGCCTTCGAGGCGTTCCCACATCTGCCGGCGGGCGAGTTTGGCGAGCAGGTAAGGCTCCAGGCCCATCGGACAAGCCGACACGCACTTGGCGCACTTGATGCAGACGCTCTCCGCGCCTCTGCGCGCCTCCGTTCCCCCGAGCACCGTGATGCCCGAGCAACCCTTTACCACGGGTGCCGCGAGGTTGCACACCGCACGGCCCATCATCGGACCGCCGTTGAGCACCCGCACCTCGCCCTCGGGCAATCCTCCGGCCGCCTCCAGCAGCGCCGACATAGGCGTGCCGAAACGCACGAGCAGGTTCTTCGGTTCGCGGAGCTGACGGCCGGTAACGGTCACTACCCGCTCGACGAGCGGCCGGTTCTTCTGCACCGCATCGTACACGGCCAGCGTCGTCGAGACGTTGCAGACCACCGCCCCCACGTCGATCGGCAATCCGGGCGGAGGAGGCACCTCGCGTCCCGTGACCGCCGCGATGAGCTGCTTCTCGCCTCCCTGGGGGTAACGCACCCGCAGCGGGACGATCCGGATGCCGGGATAGGCCGAAGCCTGTTCCCTGAGCCGGGCGATCGCATCCGGCTTGTTGTTCTCGATACCGACGGCCGCACGCTCGACACCGAGCGCCCGCATCAGAATCGTGATGCCCACGAGCAGTTCCTCGCTGCGCTCCAGCATCGACCGATGGTCCGAAGTAAGGTAAGGTTCGCACTCGACACCGTTGATAATGAGCCATTCGACCCGCTTGCCGGCCGGTACGGAGAGTTTGATATGGGTCGGAAAGGCCGCACCGCCCATACCGACGATGCCGGCCCGCTTGATCCGCGCCAGAATTTCGGAGGGCGGAAGCGTACACTCGCGCACCAGCTCCGTCGTGCGGTCGATCCCCTCGGCCCACTCGTCCCCCTCGCGCCGGATGGTAATCATCGGCTGGCGGAGTCCCTGAGCGTTGGGCTGCAGATCGACCGCCGTAACCACACCCGAAACCGAGGCGTGAATATCGGCCGACATGAAGCCGACGGCCTCGGCGATCAGCTGTCCGGTCTTTACCCTGTCGCCCTTGGCGACCCGGGCGACGGCCGGCGCACCGATGTGCTGCGACAACGGGATATTTACCGATTCGGGCAGCGGCAGCTCCTCGATCGCCCGCGCCCGGCTCAACTTATTGTCCGACGGATGGACTCCGCCCCTGGGAAATGTCTTCATAGCATGATGCGTCATTCGGTTATCTCATTCGGAGTGCGTTCACTCCCGTCCGGCAGGCTTCGTCGCAGCGGCTTCGGAGCGGCCCGCACCCTCCGCAGCGGCGGCGGGCTTCGGTTCGCGGAGCAGCGGCTCCATACCGACCAGGCAAATCGCACCGGTCGGACATTCGTTCACGCACTTGCGGCACAGTTTGCACTTATGGGAGTCGATGAATGCCAGATTGCTCTGGATCGTGATGGCCCCGAACGGACAGACCTTCTCGCACTTGCCGCAGCCGATGCAGCCCGCCTTGCAGGCCTTCATGACCACCGCTCCCTTGTCCTTCGAGACGCAGGAGACATAGACGGCGCGCTCCTTGGGCCAGCGCTTCCGCAATTCGATGATGTTCTTGGGGCAAGCCTTGACGCAGGCGCCGCACGCCGTACACTTCGCGGCATCGACCCGGGGCAGCCCCGTCTCGGGATCGACCGCGATGGCCCCGAAGTTACACGCCGCAACGCAGTCGCCGTAACCCAGGCAGCCGTACGCACACCCCGTCTCGCCGCCGTAGAGCGACGCTGCGACGGCGCACGAGGCGGCTCCGTCGTAGCGGTTCGTGCGGGGACGCTTCGCGCAACTGCCGCCGCACCGGACGAAAGCCGTCTGCGGCTCCTTCTCGGGCGCGGCCTTACCCAGATAGTCGGCGACCGACTTCATGACCTCCGCACCGCCCACCGGGCAGTAGAGGGCGGAAATATCGTCCCGGCCCACCAGCGCATCGGCCAGACCGCGACAGCCGGCAAAGCCGCAGCCTCCGCAGTTGGCTCCGGGCAGCATCTTCTCCACCTCGTCGATCCGGGGATCCTCCTCGACCCGGAACTGCCGGGCCACCAGATAGAGCACCAGTGCCGAGAGCACTCCCAGCACGCAAAGCGTCAGAACGGTATAAAGCAACACCATCATATTGTTTTGGATATTGAGAAATGAACCTTCCTATCGATCCGGCGGCGAAACGACCGAAGCACTCCGTAGTAACCGGCCACCGCAACAAGCACCGCAACGAGCGTCGCCCCTTCGCCCGCACCGAGTGCCGCGCACCCGGCCAACACTGCGACCAGCACCGCCAGAGGCAGCAGGTAAGCCACCGCGACGGCCGCCGCTCCGAGGCGGGGCGACACCCCGACCGCCACCCGGTCTCCGACCCGGTAGCCGGCCGCATCCGGAGTGTTTACCTCCACTACCTTGCGCTGCGTCCCGCTCAGGCCGCATGCCTCGCGCGCCCGGCACGCACCGCAGGCCTCCTGCGCCGCAATCTCCACAAACACCCGGCCCGCATCGACCTGCGTCACTACTCCGCTATGCTCGATCCGGTCCATTGGCTTACTTGCCGTACTTGTGGGTCAGCGGCATCCGGTACTCGTGTCCGAACGAGCAGGCAGACAGACGCAGCACGGGAGGATACTGGAAACGCTTCTTCTCGCTTCCCATGACCATGTCGTAGATCTGCTGCACCTGGTCGCAATCGAATCCCGCATTGATGATCTCCTCGCGCGGCTGCCCCTCCTCGATCATGCGGTAGAGAATCGCATCGACCACCTCGTAGGGAGGCAGTATGTCGCTGTCCTTCTGCCCGGGGTGCAGCTCCGACGACGGCTCCTTGGTCAGGATGGCCTCGGGGATGACCGCGCCGATCTCGCGGTTGATGAAACGCGCCAGATCGTAGATCTCGGTCTTGTAGAGGTCGCCCGTCACGCTGAACGCTCCGGCCGTATCGCCGTAGAGGGTACAAAGCCCCAGCGCATTCTCGCTCTTGTTCGAGGAGTTGAGCAGCACGCAGTCGCTCTTGTTCTGCAGGGCCATGAGCATGAGCGTGCGGATGCGCGCCTGGATGTTCTCCTCCGTCTGGTCGAAGTCGGTGCCGCCGATCACGGGGATCAGCGTATCGACGACGCTGCGGTAAGCCTCCGAAATGGGAACCACGTCGAAATCTATGCCGAGATTCTCGGCCAGGCACTTGGCATCCTCCACCGAACTCTCGGGCGAGAACTGCGACGGCATCATCAGCCCCCGGACATTCTCCCTGCCCAGCGCCGAGACGGCCAGACAGGCCACTACAGCCGAGTCGATGCCGCCCGAAACGCCCACGCAGGCCTTGCGGTAGCCGTTCTTGACGAAGAAGTCGCGCAGGCCGCAGACGGCCGCCTTCCAGACGAAGCGCGTGCGGTCCTTCGACGAAACGGGGACCGACTCGACCGGATGTTCCATCCGCTCCGTATCGAACATGCGGACCTCCTCCTCGAAGCCCTTGAGCAGCATGACCAGCTCGCCCCGGCCGTTCATCACGCCCGACATGCCGTCGTACACCACCTCGGTGGCACCGCCCACCTGATTGACCATCACTACGTTCTTGCCGTTCACATAGGCTATGTTGCGGATGATCTCGTAGCGGCGGCTCAGGTCGCCCTTGCGGTAGCGGCGGGCGGTTATGTCGATGATCGTCTCGACCGACTGATCGAAATCGGCGGTATGGTAGAGGTCTTCGCCGACAACCAGCGCACAGCGATGTCCGCGCAGGGTAACATATTCGCACCCCTTCGAGGGGGTCAGGAAGCCCAGTTCGCGCCGCACGATCACGCCCTGCTTGCCGACATAGCGCACCACGCGGCCACGCTCGATCACGGCTGCGGCGCTGACCGGCCCCTCGGGGGTCAGATAAGGCAGACCGACGATGGCATCCACCGTGTCGCATTCGGCGGCGATGCGCCGAAGCGCATCCTCGCACTGTTCGAGGAATCTGTATTTGCGCAGCAGATCGAATGCCGGAGCGCCGCTGATCGCCTGTTCGGCGAAAACGACCAGATCCGCGCCCTGCGCCTTTACCTGCCGAATGGTCTCGATGATTTTGCACGCGTTGCCTTCGACATCGCCGACCGTATAGTTCAACTGAGCAAGAGCTATTTTCATCTGTAACTTCGTCTCAAAAACACAATTCGTCCGCCGCGGTCCGACCCGCCGGAACATTGACTACGCAAAGTTAGTCATTATTTGCAAAAAACAGCGGATTCGCCGGAAAACTTTCCCTCCGGAAGCGCACCGCTTCTTTTTCGCCCCGAAACAGCCTCGAAACGGCCC
>JAIEHQ010000071.1 GCA_029065825.1 Alistipes sp. | reverse complement strand
AACCCCCGCCACGAGGATCCGGAGGCGATCCTCGACGAGATGACCGCCGGACTCGCCGCCGGCGAGCGCTACCTGCTCATCGCCGACCGGGCCGAGGCGATCCGCACGGCAGTCGTGCTCGCCCGCCCGGGCGACCTGCTGCTGATCGCCGGCAAGGGACACGAGAACTACCAGATCGTCGGCGACGAGAAGCACCACTTCGACGACAAGGAGGAGGCGCTCCGCGCATTCGAACGTTACGCTAAAAACTGACACGCACCATGCTGTACCATCTTTTCAAACACCTCGACACCCTCTACGATCTTCCCGGAGCGGGCATGTTCCAGTACATCTCGTTCCGCGCGGCGGCGGCGATCATCCTCTCGCTGCTCATCACCATCGTCTTCGGACGCAAGATCATCAACATGCTGCGCCGCAAGCAGATCGGCGAGGACATCCGCGATCTCGGACTCGAAGGCCAGCTCCAGAAGAAGGGAACCCCGACGATGGGCGGCGTGCTCATCCTGCTCTCGATCCTCGTCCCGGTGCTGCTCTTCGGCCAGCTGGACAACATCTACATCCAGCTGATGCTGGTCTCGACCGTCTGGCTGGGGCTGATCGGCTTTCTGGACGACTACATCAAGGTCTTCCGCCACCACAAGGAGGGGCTCAAGGGGCGCTTCAAGATCATCGGTCAGGTAGGACTCGGCCTCATCGTCGGCACCACCATGTGCTTCTCGCCCGACATCGTCGTGCGCGAGAAGACCATCGAGCCGGTCCGCACCGTCTTCGTCGATGAACAGGGCAACACGCTGACCGAACAGACCCGGCGCTACGTCGTCAGCACCGAGAGCCGCCGCAGCACCCAGACGACGATCCCCTTCGTCAAGGACAACGAATTCGACTACAACCGCCTCACGGGCGGCAACGCCGCCCTGACCTGGATGCTCTACGTGCTGGTAGCGATTCTGGTGGTGACGGCCGTCTCGAACGGGGCCAACCTGACCGACGGACTGGACGGTCTGGCGACGGGCGTGTCGGCCCCCATCGTGCTGGTGCTCGGCATCCTGGCCTACCTCTCGGGCCACATCGTCTATGCCGACTACCTCAACATCATGTACATCCCCGGCAGCGGCGAACTGGTGGTCTTCGCGGCGGCGCTGGCCGGCGCGCTGGTCGGCTTCCTCTGGTACAACAGCTTCCCGGCGCAGATCTTCATGGGCGACACCGGCTCGCTCTCGATCGGCGGCATCATCGCCGTCTTCGCCCTCTGCATCCGCAAGGAGCTGCTGCTACCCCTGCTCTGCGGCATCTTCCTGGTCGAGAGCCTCTCGGTCATGCTGCAGGTGGGCTACTTCAAATACACGAAACGCAAATACGGCGAGGGGCGGCGCATCCTGCTCATGTCGCCCCTGCACCACCACTACCAGAAGAAGAACCTCTTCGAGACGAAGATCGTCACGCGCTTCTGGATCATCTCGCTGCTGCTCGCAGCCATCACACTCGTAACCTTGAAAATCCGATAACCGCCATGAAAAAGATCGTTGTTCTGGGCGGAGGCATCAGCGGATACGGCTCCGCGATCCTCGCCAAAAAGAGAGGCTTCGACGTATTCCTCTCGGACATGGGCACCATCGCCGACCGATACAAAGCCGAACTCGACCGCTGGGAGGTCCCCTACGAAGAGGGCGGGCACACCGAAGAGCGCATCCTCGCGGCCGACGAGGCGATCAAGTCGCCCGGCATACCCGAGACGGCACCGCTGGTGGCGAAGCTGCGCGAGCGGGGCATCCCCGTCATCTCGGAGATCGAGTTCGCCGGCCGCTACATGGGGCGCGCCCGCGCCATCTGCATCACCGGATCGAACGGCAAGACGACCACCACGTCGCTCATCTACAAGATCCTGCGCGATGCGGGCTACAACGTGGCCCTGGGCGGCAACATCGGCGAGAGCTTCGCCTACTCGGTCGCCACAGGCGACTACGACTGGTACGTCCTCGAACTGAGCTCGTTCCAGCTCGACGGCATGCACCGCTTCCGCAGCCACATCGGCGTGCTGACCAACATCACGCCCGACCATCTGGACCGCTACGGCTACGACTTCCAGAACTACGTCGATGCCAAGATGCGGATCCTCCAGAACCAGAACTCGCGCGACTTCTTCATCTATTCGGGCGACGACGAGACGATCCGCCGCGAAATCGAACGCCGCGACCTGACGGTGCGCCAGCTCCCCTTCGCCGCGAAGAACGCCATCGCCAGCGGCGCGGGCGATGCTTTCCTGACCGGCGGCCGGTTCACGGCATGCGTCGGCCGCACCGAGGTCGAGATCGACACCGAGCGGATGCAGATCCGGGGGCTGCACAACGCCTACAACGCGATGGCCGCCGCACTGGCCGCACTGGCCGCAGGGGTCGCTCCCGAGCGCATCCGCCGCTCGATCTACGACTTCTCCCCGGTCGAACACCGCCTCGAACCCGCCGGCGAGATCGACGGCGTGAGCTACATCAACGACTCGAAGGCCACCAACGTCGATTCGACCTGGTATGCCCTCGAAAGCATGACCCGGCCGGTGGTCTGGATCGCCGGCGGCACGGACAAGGGCAACGACTACGCGCCGCTCAAGGATTTCGTCCGCGAGAAGGTCCGCACGCTGGTCTGCATGGGAGTCGATAACCGCAAGCTGGTCGAGAACTTCACGGGCATCGCACCCCGGGTCGTCTCCGCCTCGTCGCTCGACGAGGCGATGCAGGCCGCCCGCGACGCAGCCCGCCCGGGCGACGTGGTGCTGCTCTCGCCCGCCTGCGCCAGCTTCGACCTGTTCAAGAATTACGAAAACCGGGGACAGCTCTTCAAGCAGTGGGTCGCCGACCACCGGAAGTAGGGAATGGAAGCGCAGCAGAGAGGCCAGGAGGCCGCCGGACAGCACGCCGCACCCGAATCGCCGCAGGAGGGGAGCTTCCGGCTCTTCACAGGCGACCGGGTGCTGTGGATCATCATCGCGGCGCTGGCCGTCATCTCGGTGCTGGTGGTCTATTCCTCCACCGCGAAGATGGCCTACGATGCCCACACCGCCCGCTCGACGACCCATTTCCTGCGCCAGCAGCTGATGATCCTCACCGTCTGCGTACCGCTCATCATCCTGACGCACAAGATCAACTCGCGGGTATATAACCACCTCGCGGTGCTCGCCTACGGAGGCAGCATCCTGCTGACCGTTGCCGTCTATTTCATCGGCGCGACAACCAACGGCGCGGCGCGCTGGATTCCGCTGGGGCCCTTCCAGTTCCAGCCCTCCGAAGCGCTCAAGGTGGCCACCGTGCTGCTGCTCGCCCGCCAGCTGGCCGGACGGCAGAGCGTGATCGACAAGCTGCGCATCATCCCCTCGCTCAATCCGCTGCGCTGGCAGCAGCCCGCCCAGCGGAAGATCTGGCGCGAAGGCACGTGGCCCATACTGGTCCCCGTGCTGCTGGCCTGCGTGGTCATCTTCCCCGCCCACCCCGCGTCGGCCGTGCTGGTCTTCATCGCCTCGGGGGTGATGGTGCTCATCGGGCGGG
>JAIEHQ010000070.1 GCA_029065825.1 Alistipes sp. | reverse complement strand
GGAGTAGGGAGCGTGCGGCGCGACGGCCAGCCGGATGCGCTCGCAACCGGCAGCGGCACGCTGCATCCGCTCCAGATCCTCGACGAAGGCATCCCAGTTCGTATCGAGGTAGCTCGCTCCGAGCATGGCCCGGATGCCGAGCCGCCGCACCGCCTCGGCGATGCGGTTCTCGTGCCAGTACATATCGACGAACGAGGTAACGCCGCCGAGCAGCATCTCGACGATCCCCAGCTCGGCCCCCGTCACGATCTCGTCGGGCGTCTGCTGCGCCTCGAAGGGCCAGATATGTTCGTGCAACCACTCCATGAGCGACAGATCGTCGGCATAGCCCCGCTGGAGGGTCATCGCCACATGGCAGTGGGTGTTTATCAGTCCGGGCATCAGCACCTTGTCCGACGCATCTATCTCGCGCAGCTCGGGATGCTCCCGACGGAACCGCCCGATGCGCTCCCCGTCGCCGGAGACCAGCGCCAGCCGGTTGCCGACGACTCCGACCGCCCCTTCGAAGGGGGACGACTCCCGCTCCCCGGTCATCGGCAGAACGGTACAATTGGTAAACAACAGATCCATATCTCTTCCTTTTTTGGTTTGCTCCTCGACACGCCCGCTTCCCGGACTGCCGCACTTTTCTTTCTTACATCAGCATCCTATCCCCGCCTCAAGCGCGCCAGCACCTCCTTATGCCGCCTGCGGGCGGGAGCCTCATCGCCCCTCGACGGCGTTGCCGCACACGGTAAGCAGCTCGCGGCCGCCCGCCGAATTGGAATAGACCTGGATGACCTTGCTGAAGGTGCCCGGCTCGTTCTTGTGCGGCTCGTACACCACCCGGATCGCCGCCCGCTCGCCCGGGGCGAGGGGCCGCCGGGGAAAGGAGGCCTTCAGGCAGGTGCAGGTCGTCCGCGTCTGCAAGATAACCAGCGGCTCCGCACCGTCGTTGGCGATCTCGAACTCCCAGACCAGATCGCCGCCGCGACGGGGCACGTCGCCGAAGTTATGGAACGCATCCGTCACGGCAAGATGCGCCCCCTCGTACTTCTGGCCCATCGCCGCATGCGTGCACAACAGCAGCAGCGGCAGCAACAACATGTTTCGCATCGTCGTATCATCCCTTTCGGTCGTGCGGTCGCGGTGCCGCGCCGCGCGACCGTCATCATCCATTCAGTTTAAAGACATAGGTAATCGTCCCGTGCTGTATCAAGGCTTCGCTCTGCGTAAAACGGGTCTTTAACGCTGCTGCCCGTGCTGCATTTATCAACTGCCTGTTTCCGGTAGTGGAACCCTCGGCACGAGGAGCAGCGTCTATTACTTTTCCAGACTCATCCACCGTTACCTCAATGATTACCTTGCCCGATAAGTTATTTCCCGGAAAGTCCGGATTAGGAAGTTCTCCGACAAACTCCCGACCTTTAAGATCGTGGTCAATACCCACATTACGCTGCCCCGTTCCCTCGTGGCTCCCTTCGGGCGCACCCGAGGGATCGCCCGCATTGCCCGCCCCCTGAAAGGTACCCTCCGAGGCGGCCGTGCTGCCGGCTGTCCGGCCCGGGAACAGCGCCCGCCGATCGACCTGACGGGGGTTCTCGGCCGAAGACTCCGCCGCCGCACCCGGCTGGGTCCGCTCTCCGGCCGGCTGCTCGCGACGCGGCCGCCGTTCGGGATTCGGAGTCTGCACGGCGACCTCGCTCCGCTCGTCGGTCTCGTATTCGACCGGCTGCACCTCGGTCGCAGCGCGCTGCGGCCGCGCGGGGGCCTGCACGTCGGCACTGCGCGGATCCCGCTCCCCGAGTCCCGTCTCCGTCGTGCCGAAATCGACGAGGATGCCCTCGCCCGGCACGATCCGGTCGAGCCCCAGGTCGAACGAGACGAAAAGAAATGCCGCGGCGAGCAGCAGCGCATAGAGCGCCGCCGCCACCGCCGCCCAGCGGCGCGCATCGTTTCTGTTCGGATCGTAATAATACATCTGCCGGGGAGTTTATTCGGGCGACGTGGCCGCGATCAGCGTGAACTTGTTGGCCTTGGCCATCCGCATCATGGCGACCACCTCGTCGAAAGCGACGCTCTTGTCGCAGTGGAGCGACACGGTGGGATTCTCCTGCCCGGCCAGACGCGCCGACAGCGCCCGCTCGACCCCTTCGCGCGAGCCGACCTCCTCGGTCTCGACGTAGTAGCGGTAGCCGCTCCCCGTGTCCTGAATCGACACGGTCGTCATTGCCTTGTCCTTGAGCTGATTCGAACTCTTCGGCAGGATCAGCTTGATGGCATTGGGGTTGATGAGCGTGGTGGCGATCAGCATGAAGATCAGCAGCAGGAACATCAGGTCGGTCATCGAAGCCGCCGAAAACGACTTATCGACTTTGGAACCTCGTTTGATTGCCATGACGGATTACTTTTGAACGGGTTGATTCAGAATGTCCATGAAAGCGATCGAGTTGGCCTCCATCCTAAAGACGAGTTTCTCGATGCGGGCCACCAGGTAGTTGTAGCCGAAGTAGGCCGGGATGCCGACGATCAGACCCGCCACGGTGGTAACCATCGCCACATACATGCCGCTCGAAAGCAGCGACATATCGACCGTACCGCCCGCAGCGGCCATGTCCATGAAGGTCTGCACCATGCCGATGACCGTGCCGAGGAAGCCGATCATCGGTGCTCCGCCCGCGATGGTGGCCAGCAGCGGCAGGTTGTTTTCGAGCTTCGAGACCTCGAGGTTGGCGACGTTCTCGATGGCCGACTGCACGTCGCTCATCGGCCGGCCGATGCGCTCGATGCCCTTCTCGACCATGCGGGCGATCGGGGTGTCGGTCTTCTTGCAGAGGTCGATCGCCGCAGCGATCTTGCCCTCCGAAATATAGTCCCGGATACGGTTCATGAAGTTCATGTCGAATGCCGAAGCCTTGCGGATGGCAAGGAAGCGCTCGACGAAGATGAAGACCGTCACGCCGCCCAGCAGCAGCAGCGGCCACATCAGCCATCCGCCTTTGGTAAACAACTCCCAGAGTCCCATGCGGGTCTGTTCCGCAACGACCGCGTCTGCGGCCTGTAAAAAATTAATCATCATTGTTCTATAAATTTAATTCATACTTGTTTTCTCTCTTCGCCGCTGCCGTCATTCACGCTCCCGCCCGGCATCCGCATCGACCGGCAGCATCTCCTCCGGCTCCCCGAACTCCTCGGGTCCGAAGCGCTCCTCGGCCGCCTGCCGGCTCCGCTCCTCGCGCCTCATGCGGCGGCGTTCGCGGCGTTCCTCGTTCACGAACCGGTTCCGGATGCGCTGCTTCAGGTCCTTGAAATTGTTGAAATCCTCCTTGTAGGAGATGCCCAGCCCCGTCTCCTGCAGACCCTGGTTCTCGTCGAAGCGGTCGATCGTCTGCGTGAAGACATTGAGCCTCAGGTTGCCCGCCTTGTCGATGAGCCATGTCACGTGGGCTTCGCCCATGAAGTTCGAGACGTTGTTGTCGAGCACCTGCTTGCTGTCGATCATGTAGTTGCCCTCGACCTCGACGAGCAGGCGGTTGTTTATCAGGTTGGTCGAGAATCCGAAATCGACCTCGTCGCTGGTTACCTCCGATCCCGAGCGGTAGTTCAGGTTGATCCGGTAGGCATCGGTCGAGACCCAGTTGCTGAGTTGGTTGGTCAGCATTTCGAGTCCCGTCGCCAGACCGGTCGAAGCACCGACGTTGGCTCCGCCCGAAGTAAAGCTCTCGGGCGAGAAGGTTCCCAGCGCCACCAGCGAGATGAACTGCTGCGCCTGCGCATCGGTAGTTGCCAGCGCACTGGCCACCGCCGCCTGGGTCTCCACGTCGGTCACGGGAACGTCCACGCTGAAGCTCAACTGCGGCGAAGAGAGCCGCCCGCCGATGTGGATATTGCAATCGACCGGCACCGACCGATCGACCGCCCGCGAACTGCTCTGCGCGTCGGACGAGGCGCTCATTCCGCCGATGAGCGGCTGCAGGGAGGTCTTGAGCTTATAGACCGCATTGATGTCGAGCCGCGCATCGACCGGCTCGCCGGTCCATTGCAGCATCGAGCCGCCCTCAATGATGAACTTCTTGTTAATGAGGTTTTGGATCACCAGCAGGTAACTGCCCTCCGTGAGGGTGTAGTCGCCGTACATTTCGAACACGTCGGTCCCGGGATTGACATGCAGGTTGAGCATGCCGTTGCCCCGTCCCTTGAGGATGTCGCCGACGGTCGGGTCGATGACCAGCTGGAAGGCGGTGTTGTCCTTCACGTCGAGCGCCATGGTAATATCCATCGAGCTTCCCGCGGCCTCTTTCTTCCGGGTGCGGTTCTGGAACAGCAGCTTCTTGCGCAGCAGGTAGTCCGTCGTATCGACCTGCTCGCGCGTGACGAAGGTCACGAAGTCGGCCTGCTTGACATTCGACTTGCCCGAGAGCGGCATGAAAAACTCAGAGTTATCCTCCGTCGCTGCGACGATATCCATCTTCACGCCCCCTTTGCTGCCCGCGATCGTCGCCGACCCAGAGGCGAAGATCCGGCCGTAGAACAGGTCGTTGTCCCGCTGCGTGGTGTTGAGCACCATCATCCGGCGGGGCTGCACCCCGACCGTATAGGCTATGTTCGAGAGGTGGTTCAGGTCCAGGTCGATCGAGAAGTCGCCCCGGTTCCGCTCCGGATCGTACACCGGCACCCCCCGCGCCATGAGCCGGTTGTTCTCCATCGTCAGCACCGCCCGGGGCATCGAGTAGGTTACCTGCGTGAAATCGACCTTCGTAGAGAAGTCGCTCACGTCGATGCGGCCCGAGAGCGTGGCATCGCGCCCCGTGCCCTGCAGCGTCATCTCCACGTCGGCACTTCCCCGCGTCGAGCCGATGACCCCCTGAAGGAGCGGATCGAGCACGGCAAGATCGACCCGGGGCAGCGTCGCCCGGGCGTAATAGCGTCTCTTCGCCGGCGAGTAGAATCCCTGGACGAGCGTATCGAGTCCCTCGCGCCGCTGCACGATCATCCCGGCGCGGCTGCGCACGAAATCCCACCGCGACCGCAGCCACAGGTCGGGCACCTCGAGCGAGTTGATCCGGATGCTGTCCACCACGATATCGGCGCGCATCTCCGCCTCCCGCAACACCGAACGCACGGTAGCCGAGCCGTTGGTGCGCCCGTCGATCGAGTAGCCCAGCGACGAGGTAAAGTGGGAGAAGGGAGCCAGGTCGAAGTTCCGCAGCGACAGACGCAGCGAATCCTCCGCACGCCGCGAGGCCACGCCGTCGAGCAGCAGCTCCTGCCCGCGATTGACCATCCGGAACCGGTCGATGCGGATCCGTGCGGTGTCGATCGCGATGCCCTCCGTATAGAGATTCCAGGTCTTGTCGCCGCGCGTAAGATGGGAGGGGGTAAGCGTCACGTCGATGCGCTGCCCGCCAGGCTCCCCGCCGCGCACGAATTCGGTGCGGAACCCGATCCGTCCCGAGGTCAGGGCGGTCGTGTCCGTGAAATCTGTCTGCAACTGCAGCGTGTTGCCCTTCGCCCCGCCGTTCATCTCGATGCGGTTCATCCGCAGCATGCCCAGGTAACAGTCCTCGGTCGAGGCGGCCAGCACCAGCGAGTCGCCGTCGTTGCGCAGGGCCACATCCAGCCGGGTCAGCAGCATCCTGTCGCGCTCTATGTAATCCGAATTGACCCGCAGGGACAACCGGTCTTTCGCGGGATTGAGCCGCAGCTGAAGCTGCGAGCCGTCGGCGATCTGCAACCCCGACGCGATCGCATTGACCACGGGATTGATCCGCCGCACATCGACCGTCAGCTGCGAATAGCCGTCGGCCAGCGACAGCGTGTCGCCGGCACGCCCCTGCCAGCCTGCCCCGCCGTCGAACATCGGCAGGTAGTCGCGCGCGCGCTGCTTCAGGTAGGCGAAGACCTCGCGGTAGGAGCTTTTACCCTCATAGAGGGCATCGACGAAGTCGGAGCGTAGCTCGATGAACTTGTCCGAGGCATCGTTGCGCCCCGTCACACAGAGGCTGTCGGCCGCCACCTCGCGGTCGTTGTACCGATAGCGGGCATCGCGCACCACGATCTCTCCGTTCAGATCGTCCAGCGACCGGCCGGCGGCATGGGCCTCGATCCGGGCCGAGAGCCGCGCCACCGAATCGCGGGGATTGATGCGCGTGGCCGCAAGATCGGCATCCTGCAGGTCGAGGGCGAAATCGTAGCGGGGCACCTCGCCGTTGAGATCGATCGCTCCGGCGAAATCGAACTTCAGACTGCGGTCGCGGCTGCGCACCAGGCCGTTGAACCGGCGGTCGGCCAGGTGCCCCTTCAGGCTGAGCGAGTCGTAGGCATACCCCTTGAAATCGAGCCGCCCGACCGTCCCTTCGACCTGAGC
The DNA here is from genome assembly GCA_029065825.1 of Alistipes sp. GTDB lineage: Bacteria > Bacteroidota > Bacteroidia > Bacteroidales > Rikenellaceae > Alistipes. The sequence continues at coordinate 2,064 of JAIEHQ010000070.1, read as the reverse complement.
GTCGGCATGACGCGCCCCCATCTCGCCGTCGATACGCACCTCGCACGACACCCTGCCGAGCAGGTCATTCCCCAGCAGGCGGCCCGCATGCAGCTCGTTCACGACCGCTCCGCCCCGCACCTTCCGGCATCCGTCGGGCAGCGCAGCCACCTCGAAGCGGCAGTCGGCCCCGCCGAGCGAGGTGCCGAGTACCGCATCGAGCGAAAAATCGGTCAGGCCGCCCCGGAACCGCCCCGCGACATCGAGCGCCCCCGCATTCTCCAGCATCCGCACCGCCTTCGGCGACAGCTGCGTCCCCGCGACCGACGAGGCGATGCGCCGCACGTCGCGGACCGCGCTCCGCAGCTCGTGCAGCTTCAGATCGAAACGGGCGCCGCGCACGTCGGGAAGTCCCCGCGCCGCAAGCTGCGCGCGCAGTTTGGTCTCCTCTCCGATGCGTACGGACCCGATCCCCGCAGAAAAGTCGGCGACGGTTCCCCGCATCTCCAGCTCCAGGTCGTTCAGCGTCAGATGCCACTCCTTCATCCCCGGAGCGAAGTAGGCCACGTCGTCCGACGAGAGGCGCGTCCGCTCGACGCGCGCGTCGATATCGACCTCCCCGACGAAATATTTGTAACGGCTCCAGTCGAGTCCGACCAGTTGCAGAAGCGGCATCCGTACATCCGAACGGGAGGTAAGGATCCGCAGATCCGCCATGCCGATGCAGCCGTTCGCGACATAGAGCCGGCAGGCGAAGTCGTCGAGCCGGAATCCGCTCCGCTCCCGGGCCGAAAGGCTCCGGACGGTGGTGTGGATCACGGGGCCGTCGAGCGTGAAATCCCGCAACTCGGCCCGGATGCCGGCCACCCGCATGCGGGAGAAATCGACCCCGTAGGAGGGGTTGCGCGCTTCGAGGCGCTCCATGCCGAAGTCGAAATCCTCGGTCTGCAAATCCTCGATCACAAGGAGGAACTTACCCTTTCCCTCGGGCTTGTCCGGAGGGACGATCCGATCGACCACCTGTTTGATATTCATCACCCCCTCGGGGGTCTCGCGCAGGCAGAAACAGCCGCCCGAGAGCGTCGCCCGCTCGAACACGAGGCCGCCGCCCAGCAGCCCCAGACTGCGCACGCGGGCATCCAGACGGGAGGCATAGAGCAGCGTATCGCGCTGATAGTCCTCGACGTAGAAACCTTCGACCGACACCCTGCGGAAAAGCCCCACATCGATCCGGTCGATCGAAACGGTCGTTCCGAGTTTGCGCGAGGCGAATGCCGTCGCCTGCCGCACGGCAAACTGCTGCACGGCGGGCACTTCGAAAAGCAGCACCAGCAATACGGGCAGAAAAACGAGCGTCAGCAGCACCGCCGCCAACACCTTTCCCGCTATCTTGAATCCTCGACGCATCGTGCGCAACAAACTCTTTTTATTATGGAATGGCAAATTTAACGATTATTTCGAAATAAACTTTTGCGCCTTCGGGTTCGTCATGCAAAAAATATCCCAAATCCTTTTCCGCACTCCATTTCTCCGGCGAAAACACCCCGCCGCCAGAAGAATCGCCCCCAAGGCTTGCTTCTGCGCCCGATTTTCCCTATCTTTGACCGAATATTCAGGACACAAAAATCATGGACATTACCATCTTAGGCATAGAATCCTCGTGCGACGACACCTCGGCCGCCGTGATCCGCAACACCACGCTGCTCTCCAACGTGATCGCCTCGCAGGAGGTCCACCGCAAGTACGGCGGCGTGATCCCCGAACTGGCCTCGCGCGCCCACCAGCAGAACATCCTGCCGGTGGTCGATACCGCCCTCAGGGAGGCGGGCGTGACGGCCGACAAGCTCGATGCCATCGCCTTCACGCGCGGCCCGGGACTGATGGGTTCGCTGCTGGTGGGCGTCTCGTTCGCCAAAGGACTCTCGATCGCGCGCGACATCCCGCTGGTCGAGGTAAACCACCTTCAGGGGCATATCCTCTCCCACTTCCTCGACCTGCCCGACCGGCAGCTGCCCCACCCCGAATTCCCGTTCCTCTGCCTGCTCGTCAGCGGCGGCCACACCCAGCTCGTGCTGGTCAGCTCGC
>JAIEHQ010000007.1 GCA_029065825.1 Alistipes sp. | reverse complement strand
TTCCGCAACGAGATCGTGGCGCGCCAGTTCATCTTCCGCATGCGCGAGTTCGAGCAGATGGAGATGCAGTTCTTCGTGCGCCCCGGCGAGGAGATGAAGTGGTGGTCGGAGTGGCGCGAAACCCGCATGAAGTGGCACCGCGCCCTGGGCTTCGGCGATGAGAAGTACCGCTTCCACGACCACGAGAAGCTGGCCCACTACGCCAACGCCGCCACCGATATCGAATACGCCTTCCCCTTCGGATTCAAGGAGGTCGAGGGCATCCATTCCCGCACCGATTTCGACCTGTCGAACCACCAGAAGTTCTCGGGCAAGAAGATCCAGTATTTCGACCCCGAAACGGGCGAGAGCTACGTCCCCTACGTGGTGGAGACCTCGATCGGCGTCGATCGCATGTTCCTTCAGGTAATGTCGGCCGCCTACACCGAGGAGAAGCTCGCCGGCGGCGAGGAGCGCGTCGTGCTGCGGATTCCCGCGGCGCTCGCCCCGATCAAGGCGGCCGTACTGCCGCTGGTCAAGAAGGACGGCATGCCCGAGGTGGCGCAGCAGATCGTCGATCGGCTCAAGTACGACTTCAACGTCGCCTACGACGAGAAGGATTCGGTCGGTAAGCGCTACCGCCGCCAGGATGCCGTCGGCACCCCGTTCTGCATCACGGTCGATGGACAGACGCTCGAAGACGGCACAGTCACGGTGCGTCACCGCGACACGATGAGCCAGGAGCGTGTGGCGATCGAGGCCCTGCACGCCATGATCGACGAGGAGTGCTCGCTGCGCAAGCTCTTCCGCAAGCAGAACATGTAGGCCCTGCCGCAAAACAAGAAAAGGCATGGGACGCATTCTGGCCATAGACTACGGCACCAAGCGCACGGGCATCGCCGTGAGCGACCCGCTGCGCATCATCGCCGGAGGACTCGAAACCGTTGCGACCAAGGAGCTGGAGGGCTGGCTGGCGGACTATTTCGCCCGCGAGGAGGTCTCGACCATCGTGCTCGGCAAGCCGATGCGGATGGACGGCAGCCCCTCCGATACGTGGCGCTACGTCGAGCCGCTGGCCGCACGCCTCCGCCGCAGCTACCCCGACAAGGAGGTGGTCTTCTGCGACGAACGGTTCACTTCGGTGCTGGCCCACCGCGCGATGCTCGAAAGCGGCATCGGCCGGATGGCCCGCCGCGACCGGGCCTTGGTGGACAAGATCTCGGCCACGATCATCCTGCAATCCTACATGGAAAGTACGAACCATTAAAGAAAAGACAGAAAACACATGATTTATCCGATCGTTATCTACGGCTCCCAGACCCTGCGCAACCAGTGCGAGGAGATCGGACCCGACTACCCCGAGTTCAAGAAGCTCATCGAGGATATGTTTCTCACGCTCGCCGAGGCGGAGGGCGTAGGCCTTGCCGCGCCGCAGATCGGCAAGAACATCCGCCTGTTCATCGTGGACTGCACCCCCTGGGGCGAAGAGGAGGAGGAGTGCCGCGACTACAAGCGGGTATTCGTCAATCCGGAGATATACGCCGCCTCGGAGCAAACCGAACTCTTCAACGAGGGGTGCCTCTCGATCCCCGGGCTGCACGAGGACGTGCGCCGGCCCGTGGCCATCAGGATCCGCTACCTCGATGAAAACTTCGCCGAGCACGACGAAGAGATAGACGGCCTGCGCGCGCGGGTCATCCAGCACGAATACGACCACCTCGAAGGGATCGTTTTCACGGACCGTCTCTCGCCGCTGCGCCGCAACCTGCTCAAGGGCAAACTGCAGAACCTGACCAAAGGAAGGTATCGCTGCGCCTACAAGACGAAGTGACGGCCGACGGAAATAAAATCGGCGATTTCGTCCGACGAGGGCAAATATTGCATCTTTTTTGCAGGTCCTTCTGCGGAGTGCGATTTTTTTCGTATCTTCGAATCCAGGATAGAAACAACAATTCTTAATTTTAACTTAATAGCGTTATGAAAAAATTATTACTCACGCTGGCCCTGGGATTGCTCGCATGGTCGGCATCTGCTCAGAACTGGGCTGTCGGTGCACGCATCGGTTCCGGATTCCAGGCCGACGGACAATACATCTTCAGCAACAAGAACTACGTCGAGGCACGCTTCGGTATGTACTGGGCCAACGCCGGCGGCACGCTGACGGCCGACTTCACGGCTCTCTACAATTGGAACATCTTCAACATGAACTGGACCCCCTCGGCCGGCAAATGGTTCTTCGACGCAGGTGCGGGTATCAACGTGGGCGGCAAAAGCCACTATGCCTACATCGGAGCCGCCGGCTGCGCCAAACTGGGTATCGAGTTCAAGAACGCCCCCATCCGTCTGTCGTTCGACTGGACTCCCGCATTCGGCCCCGGCATCGCCTACTGGGACGGCGGATCGAGCTCGGATTTCAACGAGCGCGCCCTCTGCAACTTCGGCATAACGTGCGTCTATCGCTTCTAAGCACAGCGCGACGACAACAACGAAACACCCCCGGTCTCTGCGGAGAACCGGGGGTTTCTTTTTCAATCGAAGCGCCGAAGCGCACGGCTCGGCCGTCAGAACATAAAGGTCGTCCCCACGGAGAAGACGATCGGGTCGCGCACGAAGCGCGCCGTCTGGAAACGGTACCTGCACTGGGCGGAGATACCCCAGCGCCTCCGGATAAGGTAGTCGCAGCCGGCTCCGAGATCCACTCCGAACGACCACACACCCAAATCATTGGCACCGATCCCCGCCAGCGGATAGAGCGACCAACGTCCGGTCAGACCGATCAGGTAATGCGCCTCGCACCCCAGATCGACCGACGCACCCGACCGGCAGGGGATCATCAGCGAGGCCTCGAACCGCATCGCATCGCTCATACAGTGGCGGTAATATCCGCCGACAGCGAAAACGGCACCCCGCCCCGTATGGGTATAAAGGCTGATTTTCGGACCGACGCCCTGCACCCCCTTCTCCTGTGCGAGGAGTCTGCAAACCGGCAGCAACAGCAAAGCGATCAAAAAAATCTTTTTCATCTGACGTTTTTTTTGGGAACAAAAATACGAATAAGCCGAGCGTAATGCCAAATTTATTTGAGCATTACCGAGACGGGAGTATCTAAGGCAAAGCCAAAGATACGCATAAGCCGAGAGCAAAAGCAAACAAGTTTGCTTTTTTGCCGAGGCGAGCGAAGCCAAAGCGCGACAAATCGAGCGCAGAACAAGCTATGCCGCGACCGGAGCCCCCCTCCGGGAGTCTGATTCCCCGGAGCGATCGCGACGGAATGCCGCGCAGCCGCGGCGAAGCGCACGGCGAAAGCCCCCTCGCATTGCTGCAAGGCAGCGCGCGCAACACCCCGGAGACCGACAGCACGCAGAAAAAGACTCCCGGCACGTCTTTACGACGTACCGGGAGCATCTGCGACAGGTCCGGTCCCGAAGAACCGGTCCCCGATTAGTTCTCCTTGAGTGCAGCGTGAGCGGCAGCCAGGCGCGCGATAGGCACGCGGAAAGGCGAGCAGCTGACGTAGTTCAGACCTGCGAAGTGGCAGAACTCCACCGACGAAGGCTCGCCGCCGTGCTCGCCGCAGATACCGCACTTGAGGTTCTCGCGCGTGCTGCGTCCCTTGAACACCGCCTCGCGGATCAGCTGGCCGACACCGTTGCGGTCGAGAATCTGGAACGGATCGTTCTTCAGGATGCCCTTCTCCAGATAGATCGGCAGGAACTTGCCGATATCGTCGCGCGAGAAACCGAGCGTCATCTGCGTCAGGTCATTGGTACCGAACGAGAAGAACTCGGCGACCTCGGCGATCTGGTTGGCGGTAACCGCAGCGCGCGGCACCTCGATCATCGTACCGATCATGTAGTCGATGCGGTCGTTGCGCTCGGCGAACACCGTCTCGGCCGTACGGTCGATGATGCTCTTCTGGAAGCGCAGCTCCTTGTGGTTGCCCACCAGCGGCACCATGATCTCCACGTGTACGGGAATGCCGGAAGCCTTCACGTTCATGGCCGCCTCGATGATGGCGCGGGCCTGCATCTCCGTGATTTCGGGATAGGTGTTGCCCAGACGGCAGCCGCGATGACCCAGCATCGGGTTGAACTCGGCCAGCGACTCCACCTTGGCGGCGATCTTCTCGTAAGGCACGTTCATCTCCTTGGCCATCTCGCGCTGCTCCTTCTCGAAGTGGGGCACGAACTCATGCAAGGGGGGATCGAGCAGACGCACGGTCACGGCATAGCCGTTCATCGCCTTGAAGAGTCCCTCGAAGTCGCCGCGCTGGATCGGCAGCAGCTTGGCCAGCGCCACGCGGCGGCCCGCCTCGTCGTCGGCGAGAATCATCTCGCGCACGGCCTTGATGCGGTCGCCCTCGAAGAACATGTGCTCAGTACGGCACAGACCGATACCCTCGGCACCGAAAGCGAAAGCCTGGGCCGCATCTTTCGGCGTGTCGGCGTTGGCACGCACCTTGAGCACGGAATATTTGCCGGCCAGCTCCATCAGCTTGCCGAAGTCGCCGCTCAGATCGGCGGCCTGCGTAGCCACCTGGCCGAGGTACACCTCGCCCGTGGAGCCGTTGAGCGAAATCCAGTCGCCCTCCTTGATGAGGAACTCGCCCACGCGGATCGTGCGCGCCTTGTAGTCGATCTGCAGTTCGCCCGCACCCGACACGCAGCATTTGCCCATACCGCGGGCGACCACCGCCGCGTGCGAGGTCATACCGCCGCGCGCAGTCAGGATACCGGCAGCGTCGAGCATGCCCTTCAGGTCCTCGGGCGAAGTCTCGATACGCACCAGGATGGCACGCTGTCCCTTCTCGTTGAGGAGCTTCTCGGCATCCTCGGCGAAGAAGACGACGGGACCCGTAGCGGCACCCGGCGATGCGGGAAGACCCTTGACCACCACCTTGGCGTGCTTCATCGCCGTCTTGTCGAATACCGGGTGGAGCAGCTCGTCGAGCTTCGCGGGCTCGCAGCGCAGTACGGCGGTCTTCTCGTCGATCAGCCCCTCGCGCAGCATGTCCATCGCGATCTTGACCATCGCCGCACCCGTACGCTTGCCGTTGCGGCACTGGAGCATCCAGAGCTTGCCGTCCTGGATCGTGAACTCGATATCCTGCATGTCCTTGAAATACTGCTCCAGGTGGTGCTGGATCTCGTTCAGCTCCTTATACACCGCCGGCATTACCTCCTCGAGCGAAGGATACTTACTGCGACGCTCCTCCTCCGTGATGTTCTGAGCCTTAGCCCAGCGGCGCGAACCCTCGACGGTCACCTGCTGGGGGGTGCGGATACCCGCCACCACGTCCTCGCCCTGGGCATTGACCAGGTATTCGCCGTTGAAGAGGTTTTCGCCCGTCGCGGCATCGCGCGAGAAGGCCACGCCCGTCGCCGAGTTGTCGCCCATGTTGCCGAAGACCATCGCCTGCACCGAAACGGCCGTACCCCACTCCTGCGGAATGTTGTTGAGCTTGCGGTAGAGGATGGCGCGCTCGTTCATCCACGAACCGAACACGGCGCAGATAGCGCCCCAGAGCTGATCCCAGGGGTTCGTCGGGAACTCCTCGCCGGTCTGCTCCTTGATAGCGGCCTTGAAGTTGCGCACGAGCTCCTGAAGATCCTCGGTCG
>JAIEHQ010000069.1 GCA_029065825.1 Alistipes sp. | reverse complement strand
CCTTGGGGTTGAAATATTTTGCGGGGAATGTGGCCGTGATGTCGGCAGCGACCGTTCCGTTGTTGAGTACCAACATTTCGGGCGTGCAGGTCAGCGAGGTGTCGTCGCCGTTCTTGGCCATTTTCTTGAAACAGTTGCATCCGGAAATCGTCATCGAGACGATTGCGAGTGCCAGAGTAAGTTTCATCAACTTTTTCATAACTGGATTTTTTTAATTGGTGTAATTCCTTCGTTCTGTCTTGTCGTCATCCCGTGCAGTGTGGAGTGCTGTCTGGATGTCGCTTCAGGTGTTCATGCAACTATCGTGCAAATTCCGTTTCGCGCCCGAATCCACCGAACGGGACCGGGCGCGATAAACGAAACAGGGAGGGTTACTCTTTCTTCTCCGGACGACGGCGCGGACGGTCGCCGCGGTCGCGCGGTCTGCGTTCCTGCTCGACCCATCCTTCGGGCTGCGGCAGCAGGGCGCGGTGCGAAAGCTTGAGCTTGTTGGTCTTGGGGTCGATGCCGATGACCTTGACCTCGATCATGTCGCCCTCCTTCAGGCCGCTCTCCTCCATCGTCTCGAAGCGCTTGTAGTCGATCTCCGAGATGTGCAGCAGCGCGTCCTTGCCGGGAAGGATCTCGACGAAAGCGCCGAAAGGCATGATCGAACGGACCTTGCCGTTGTAGATGTCGCCTACTTCGGGGGTGGCCACGATGCTCTTGATGCGCATCAGCGCGGCATCCATCGCCTCCTTGTCCAGACCGAAGATATCGACGATACCCTTGTTCTCGACCTCGGTAATGGTAATGGTCGTGCCGGTGGTCTTCTGGATGTCCTGGATTACCTTGCCGCCCGGGCCGATCACGGCACCGATCATATCCTGCGGAATGGTGATCTGGACGATGCGCGGCACGAACGGACGGTAGTCCTCGCGCGGCTCGGCGATGCACTCCGTGAGTTTGCCCAGGATGTGCATGCGGCCCACGCGGGCCTGCTCCAGCGCCTTGGCCAGCACCTCGTAGGAGAGGCCATCGACCTTGATATCCATCTGCGTCGCGGTAATACCGTCGGCGGTACCCGTGACCTTGAAGTCCATGTCGCCCAGGTGGTCCTCATCGCCCAGGATGTCGGAGAGCACGGCCCAGCGGCCCGTCGCCGAGTCGGAGATCAGACCCATCGCGATGCCCGAAACGGGTTTCTTGAGCTTCACGCCGGCATCCATCAGCGCCAGCGTGCCGGCGCAGACGGTGGCCATCGACGACGAACCGTTCGATTCGAGGATGTCCGAAACCACGCGCACGGCGTAGGGATTCTCCTCGCCCAGCGGCACCATCGGCTTGAGCGCGCGCCATGCCAGGTGTCCGTGACCGATCTCGCGGCGGCTCAGACCGCGTGCGGCCTTCGCCTCGCCCGTCGAGAAGGGGGGGAAGTTGTAGTGGAGCACGAACTGCTCGGTACCCTGCACGAGCACCTCGTCCTTGACCTTCTCGTCCATCTTCGTGCCGAGCGTCACGGTCGTGAGCGACTGCGTTTCGCCGCGCGTGAAGATCGCCGAGCCGTGGGCTGCGGGCAGGTAGCCTACCTCGCACCAGATGGGGCGGATCTCGTCGGTGTGGCGGCCGTCCAGGCGCTTGCCCTCGTCGAGGATCATGTTGCGCATGGCCTTCTTCTGCACGTCGTCGTGGAAATATTTGTGGATCAGCGGTGCCTTCTCGGCCAGCTCCTCCTCCGTGAAGCGGGCGGCGAATTCGGCCTCCAGCGCGTTGAACGCATCCTCGCGCTCGTGCTTCATCGTGCCGCTGGTGGCGATGGCGTAAGCCTTGTCGTACAGCTCGCTGATGATCGTCTGGCGCAGCTCCTCGTCGTTCACTTCGTGGCAGTAGGTGCGCTTCACATCCTTGCCCAGCTCTTTCGCCAGCTCGATCTGAACGGCGCAGTGCTTCTTGATCTCCTCGTGGGCGAATTTGATGGCTCCGAGCATTACCTCCTCGGACACCTCCTTCATCTCGCCCTCGACCATCAGGATGTTGTCGATCGTACCGCCGACCATGATGTCCAGATCGACCTCCTTCATCTGCGAGAAGTTGGGGTTGATGACGTACTCGCCGCCGATGCGCGCTACGCGCACTTCGGAGATCGGGCCGCCGAAAGGAATGTCCGAAACGGCCAGCGCGGCCGATGCGGCCAGTCCGGCCAGCGCATCGGGCTGGATATCTTTATCCGCCGAGATCAGGTTCACGGTCACGTAAACCTCGGCGTGGTAGTCCGAGGGGAACAGGGGGCGCAGCGCGCGGTCGATCAGACGGGCCACGAGAATCTCGCTGTCGTTGGCCTTGCCCTCGCGCTTCATGAAGCCTCCGGGGTAGCGGCCGCATGCGGCGTACTTCTCCTTGTACTCCACCTGCAGCGGCATGAAATCGGTGTCGGGTTTCGCATCCTTGGCGGCCACCACCGTACCGAGGAGCATCGTATCTCCCATCTTCACGACGACGGAGCCGTCGGCCTGTTTGGCCAGTTTGCCCGTTTCGATCGTCACTTCGCGGCCGTCGGCCAGTGTGATCGTTTTGCGGACAGCATTGTACAACTTCTTTTCTTCCATGATTATTTCGTCAAATGTGTTTCCGATATGGTAAAATGGGGCGGCCAAATCGCTTGGTCAGCCCCATTTTTTCCTCCTTCGCGACTACTTGCGGAGATTGAGCGTCTTGATGATGGCGCGGTAGCGCTCGATATCGACCTCTTTCAGATACTCCAGCAGCTGGCGGCGCTTGCCGACCAGACGCAGCAGCGAACGCTGCGTGCCGAAGTCGTGCTTGTTGCGGCGAAGATGATCCGTAAGGTGGTTGATACGGAACGAGAACAGCGCGATCTGGCTCTCAGGCGAGCCGGTGTCGGTGTTGGACTTTCCGTACGTACCGAAAAGCTCCTGCTTTTTTTCAGCTGATAAATAACCCATTGTATTAAAGTTTATTCAGTTCCACTCTACGACGCATCCCCCTTACCGTGAATAACGCCAGAGCGTGGCGCAAAGGTACGAACTTAATTCGCAATTCCCAATCCGGACAGGGGATTTTTTGCGCGGACGGACTCTTTTTTGGGAAACTTCGCCGAAAACGCTATTTTTGCACGAAGAACGAAAATCGGAGAAAATGAACGGACGGATCATATCGCTCTGCATCATCGTCCTGCTGGGCTTCGCGGCGGGATGCGGGCGCGATGCGCGGTACGTGACCGCCAACGGGCCGATGCTGGGCACGACCTTCGTCGCGACGGGCGATGTCCGCTGCTCGGCCCCGGAGCTTTTCGGGGCGCTCATGGAGCTGGACCGCGAGGCCAAAGCCTCGATGTCGATCTTCGATCCGGAGTCGCTCCTGAGCCGGTTGAACGACAACCGGACCGATTCGCTCGACCGCCATATTCTGCACAACCTCCGGCTTGCCGAACGCATCAGCCGTCTGAGCGGAGGACGCTACGACGTGACGGTGGGACCGCTGGTCGAGGCCTGGGGCTTCGCCGGACACGATCCCTCCCTCCGGCCCGATACGGATTCGATCCTGCAGTTCGTCGGCTACCGCCGCATCGGTTTCGACGGAGGGCGGCTCGTGAAGGAGGATCCCCGCATCCGGATCGATCTCAACTCGATCGCCAAGGGTTATACGGTCGATCTGGCGGCCGAACTCATGGAGCGCCTCGGGGCGCGCAACTACCTGGTCGATATCGGCGGCGAATGCCGCTGCAAGGGGGTCAATCCGCAAGGCGGGCCGTGGCGCATCGGGATCGAGACGCCCTTCGACGGCAACTGTACGGAGGGCGATTTCCTGACCGCCCGCGTGCGGATGAGCGGGGGCGCTCTCGCCACTTCGGGCAACTACCGCCGCTTCTACCTCGATGCCGAGGGCAACAAGGTGGCCCATACGATCGACCCGATCACGGGCCGCAGCGCCCTTTCGCGGCTGTTGTCGGCCACCGTCGCGGCCGAGAGCTGCGCCGAGGCCGATGCGCTGGCCACCATGTATATGAGTCTGGGGGCCGATGCCGCGATCGCGCTGGCGGAGCGGTGCGCCGAGGCCCGCGTCTATTTCATCCTCGACGACGGGCGGGGCGGCTACGAAACCTACTGCTCGCCGGCCATGCGGCGCATGATGATGGCGTCGGAGGAGCATTAAGATACCTGAGAACATGATGAAGCAAGCTCTCTTTCTTTTCAATCCCCAATCGGGCAAGGGGCGCATCGAGCGATGCCTGCCCCGGATCGACGCACTCTTCCGCGGTGCGGGCTATCGGTTCGTGGCCAGCCCGATCGACTTCGGACGGAATCCTTTCGCGGGGTGCGAAGCGGTCGATCTGGTCGTCGTGGCCGGCGGCGACGGCACGATCAACTACGTGGTAAACCGCATGAAGGAGGCGGGGCTGGACCTGCTGCTGGGGGTAATTCCCGCCGGCACGGCCAACGATTTCGCCGGAGCGCTCGGGATGGCGAAAGATCCCGTGAAGGCGGCCACGCAGATTCTCCAGGGTGCCCCGCAGCGGGTCGATTGCGGGCGGGTGAACGGTATCTACTTCGTCAATGTTTTCAGCTTCGGCATCTTCACCACCACCTCGCAGCGGACTCCCGACCGGCTCAAGCACCGCATCGGCAAGCTGGCCTACCTGATCGAAGGGGTCAAGGAGTTCCGTTCGGTGCACGGCGTGCCGCTGCAGATTCTCGCCGACGGCGAGGCTTTCGGCTTCGACTCGCTCATCGCGCTGATCTTCAATGGAGAGACGGCCGGAAGGTTTCATATAGCCCCTACTTCGAGCATCCACGACGGCATGTTCGACTGCCTGCTGCTGCGGCGGAGCAATCTGCTGGTGTCGTTCGTGGCGATGGTGCGCCACCTGGCGGGCGGGCGGCCGAAACAGGTCAAGCATTTTCGCGCCCGGACCATCGACATTACCTCGCCGATCAACGAACCGACCGATGTCGATGGGCAGAAAGGGGCCGACTTTCCGCTTCATATCGAATGCCTGCCCGGGGGGCTGCGGGTGCTCTGCCCGCGCTGCGGGGCGGATGAGAAGATCTCGCGGGTAACGGTTTTCGGAAATCTGATGAGCAAACTCCTATGGGGACGGAGCCGATGACACCGCCGCGCGAGCTGTCCATCGCGCGTCTGCGCCAGGAGATGAAGGATGTCTGCTACCTGGCCGACGATCTGCTGATCGCCTCGTTCGACCTGCACGACGCGATGCCGGCCCAGCACTCCGGCTTTTCGGCGATCATCGTGGTCGGCGGGACGGTTCGTCTGTCGATCGACGCGACCGAATACGAAGCGGGCGGCGATACGATCGTCTTCGTCAGTCCCGGGCAGGTGCTTCGCATCGTCTCCAGCACGGAGGATGCGACGGCCTTCCTGTTCGCCTGCTCGCAGGCTTTCCTGCGGGAGATCCAGATCGACCTTTCGGCCTCGCTGCCGGTTTACATGCGGCTGGGCAAGCAGCCCTGCCTGAAGATCTCGCCGCAGGACACGCAGGAGATCCGGCAGGGATTCCAGTTCATCAAGACCATCCTGCGCAGCGACAAGGAGCGTTATCGCGGGGAGATCATCCGCTCGCAGTTCACGGCGATCTTCTACCTGATCGTCGAGCTGAACATGCGCGACCGCAAGCAGACCGTCAAGCAGGGGCGCGGCGAAGTGATCTTCGGCGAGTTCATGCACCTGCTCGAACAGTACCGCAAGCAGGAGCGCAACGTCGCCTTTTATGCCCGCATGCTCAATATTACCCCCAAATACCTCTCGACCGTCGCCAAGAACGTCAGCGGCAAGACGGCCGCCTGCTGGATCGACGAGTCGGTCGTGCTCGAAGCCAAAAGCCTGCTGCGCTATTCGGGCATGAGCATTCAGGAGATCGCCTATGCGCTGAACTTCTCGTCGCAATCCTTTTTCGGCAAATACTTCAAGCAGCACACCGGCTATAGCCCTTCGCGCTTCAAGCGCCGGGGCGACTGACCGTCGCGAGAGGAAAAAACCGCCCGTACGATCGAGCCGTACGGGCGGTTTTTTTGTCCTCTTTCGGGGTGCGGACTATGCGCACTCGGCCGGAACCGGCTCCCCTCGGCCTGCTTCGGGGCAGCGCGCCGCAGCGGCGCGGCGCAGTTCGATCTCGAAATCGGAGAGCACGTTCATGTAGTTGATGAAAGCGTCGTAGGACGATTCGTAGGGGTTGAAATAGGCATGCACATCGCCGTCGGAGAGCCATTTGGTCGCCATGTAATAGAAGTGGTCGGAGGTCTGCATGAAGTTCCACACGTGGTCGAAGTCGGAGCTGCCGAGCTGTCGGAGCAGCGGCCGCAGGGCGTAGAGCTTCGAGAAGGCCTCGTTCTGCATCTCGTTGCCGAGCCAGGCCGTCACGTCGCGCTCCTCGTCGGCCCACGACATGACGTGGGGGGAGTGGAGCACGGCGACGGGCCGATGGGCCTCGGCCGCCTCGCTGACCGTCGCGAATTGCAGCTCCCCGTGTGCGAGGACGGCCGGGACGAGCGCCTTCATGAAGTCGAAGATGCCCGTGTCGGCGTGCTGGTGCTCGCCGAAGGTCTCGTAATCCATGAAAAGGTTGATGACCTCGCCCTGCTGCTCCCCGTCGGCGAGCCAGCCGGCATACTTGTCGGCCGTCAGGGGCCACTGGTCCCACTCCCGGTTCGAGAAGCGGAAGGCGATGTCGTCCGAGAGCTTGTAGTTGCGCAGCAGCAGACGCAGCCGCTGGTCGAGGGGGTTGGCATAGACGAAGTCGGGCGACTTCCAGCCCATGACGTGGCGGGCGCCTTCGGCCAGCATCGTCCGGAAGCCCATCTCGGCCACGTCGGCACCGATGCGGTCGGAGTAGATCAGCTCGGTATTGCGGAATGCGGTGGGCGTCACGCCGAACTCCTCCTGCATCAGGCGGGTGTGGAGCGCCACCTGCTGCTCGAAATCCTCTTTCGATGCGAGCGACGCGAGCGAGTGGGAATAGGTCTCGCCCAGAAACTCGACGCACCCCGTGCGGGCCAGGTTACGGAACGATTCGAGTACCTCGGGGGCATAGAGCCGCATCTGCTCGACGGCCGAACCCGTGATCGAGAAAGTGCAGCGGAAGCGTCCTTCGCTCTCCCGAATCATGTGGAGCAGCAGGTTGTTCATCGGGAGATAGCAGCGGCGTGCCACCTGTTGCATGATCGACCGGTTCGACAGTTCGTCCAGGTAGTTGTGGTCCTGGCCCATGTCGAAGAACCGGTAGCGCTTCAGCCGTCGGGGTTGATGCACCTGAAAATAGAAACAAATCGTCTTCATATCCGTAATTTTTTATCACATCCGTTTTGGGGGCATCGGTTCGCGTCGCAGCGTGGCCGGCTCCTTTCGAGAAATTGGCGGTATCCGTCTCCGCCTTGCGGGGCTGCGGCGGTCGGTCAGTCGCCCGCTTCGGCGACGGCCGCTTCATAGACGGCCTTGATCTTGGCGGCCGCGCTGCTCCATTTGAGTCCGTTTACCTCTTCGAGCCCCTTCGTGGCGAACATGCGTCCCAGGGCGGGGTAGGAGATCAGTCCGTAGATGGCATCGGCCAGCGCATCGACATCCCAGTAGTTGATCTTCACGGCGTAGTCGAGCACTTCGGCCACGCCGCTCTGGCGCGAGATGATGACCGGCACACTCGAGCGCATCGCTTCGAGCGGCGAGATGCCGAACGGCTCCGAGACGGAGGGCATCACATAGACATCCGAGAGGCGGAACATGCGCTGCACCTCCTCGCCCTGCAGGAACCCCGTGAAGTGGAAACGGTCGGCGATGCCCAGACGCGCGACGCGACGCACCACGTGCTGCATCATATCGCCCGAGCCGGCCATTACGAAGCGGACGTTCGGGACGCGGGCGAGCACCTTGGCCGCCGCCTCGACGAAGTAGTCGGGACCTTTCTGGTAGGTAATACGGCCCAGGAAGGTGACGATTTTCTCATCGACGCTCCGCTCGGGAGCCTTCTCCTCCTTCGTGCCGAACCGCACGGCATTGTGTACCGTGACCACCTTGCGCGCCTCGATCCCGTAACGCTCCACCACGATGCGGCGCGTGAGGTCCGAGACGGCGATTACCCGGTCGGCGGCCTGCATGCCGGCTTTCTCTATGTCATAGACCTGGCGGTTCACGTTCTCGCCGCTGCGGTCGTACTCGGTGGCGTGCATGTGGACCACGAGCGGCTTGCCGGAAACCCGCTTGGCGGCGATGCCGGCGAAATAGGTCAGCCAGTCGTGGGCGTGGATCACGTCGAACTGCCCTTCCAGGTCGCGGGCCACCTGGGCGGCCACCATCGCGTAGCGGGCCACCTCCTCCATGAGGTTGGCTCCGTACTTGCCCGAGAAGGTGTAGCGGGGGGGGCGCCCGGGGCGGGGGGGGGGGGGGGGAGGGGGGGGGGGGGCCCG
>JAIEHQ010000068.1 GCA_029065825.1 Alistipes sp. | reverse complement strand
GTCTCCCGCAGCCGCATTGCCTCAGCGGAGAGTCCGCGAAAACCATATGCCCGCCCCCGTCCGGACGCTTCATCCGGCGCTTCATCCGATCGCCCGTTGAAAACCTGTTGCGCCACCGCAAAAAAAGAAGCCGCCCGGCAAGGCGACTTCTTCTTTCGAAAGGTTATTGCTATTAATAACCGGGGTTCTGCTCCATGTTCGGGTTCTGAGCCATCTCCGACAGCGGAATCGGCCATACGAACTGAAGCACACCGGGCTGAACCGAGAAAGTCTGACGGTACGAATTGACATCGACCAGCAGCATACCGTTGTCACCGCCCTCGCCGACCAGATTCTGATAGCTGCGGGTAAAGCCCTGGTTCCAACGCTTAAGCTCGAACAGACGCGTACCCTCGCCGATGAACTCGCGCGCACGCTCGTTGCGGATCTCGGTCCACAGCGCATCGCCCGTTACCTCGCTGCCGAGCGCAGCCAGACCGCGCGACTGACGCAGCGTGTTCAGCGGATCCAGACCGCCGCCGTTCAGCTGATACTGTGCCTCGGCATCGATCAGGTACATATCGGCGATACGGAAGATCTTCGGGCTGGTGCGATACGAGAAGTTACGCTGCGTAGCCTGGAAGTTCTTGTTGCCGCGGAACTTGTTGATCAGCCAGCCGGTAGTACCGGGAGCGGTCGGAGTTACCAGGTTCGTCTGGTAATCGTTGATCGACACCACATAAGGAATGCCGTTGTGCTCCTTGCCGATATAGACGCCCTTGCGGATATCGCCGTCGGCATAAAGGTCCACCAGCCATCTCTCCGGGAAGTAGTAGGGTCCGCACAGATACACACCATCCACATACGAAGCGTTGAGGTAGTTGGCGTAGTTGTTCACGGACGACATGGTCTCCTTCAGCACGTCGAGCTGCACGATGTTCTCCGGAGAGCTGTCCTCTAAGCATATTCGCTCCAACTGAGTGGCATCCGAGATCAGCGGATAGCCTGCGTAGAGCGACGAAGCATAGTCGCTGGCAGCCTGGTACTGGTGGAGGTAGAGAGCCAGCTGGGCGCGGAATGCCGTGATGGCATCCTTGGTCAGGTAGATGGCGTTCTGCGAACCCTCGGTATCCACGACCAGTTCGGCCTGCTTGAGGTCCTTCTCGACCTGCTCGTAAAGCGCCTTCAGCGTACCGCGCGCCATTTTCGCATCGGGATTCCACTCCAGCGAATAGGGCAGACCCAACTGCGACTCGGCCGTCGCGGGATCGTAGTCCTCGCAGTAGAGCAGAGCGGCCTGGTGCATCACGTAGGCACGGAAGAAGTACATTTCGCCCATATACTTCTCGATCTCGGCACGCTGCTGGATACCATTATCAATGGTCTCCTGCATGTGCTTGAGCGAATAGTTGATGTGCATGATCGTCGTGAAGTAGGCGCTCCAGTAGGTATCGACCTCCGCCGTGGTAGGATATACGAACCAGTTGAAAATGGAGTAACCGTAGCCACCTGCCTGAATACGCACGCTCAACTCATCGACGAAGAGGTCGAGGTTCTCGTGGAAGCTACCCGACATGAGCGCTTTGATGTCTCCGTAAACATAACCTCTCAGACCGTTGCAATACTCCAGCGTATAAGCCTTCTCCACGTCTTCTCCCAGGGGAGGATCCATACTCAGATCACACGACGTGACGGAGAACAGCACGGCAAGAGAAGCTATCAATTTAAATATTTTCTTCATAATCATTATTTTTAACGATAATTGACAATTGCTCTCTTCCTAAATTAGAACTTAAACTCGAGACCGAAATTGACCTGACGGGTATTCGGATAAACATCGACATCGACACCTACCTCGGCAGCCTCGGGGTCGAGACCGTTGTAGCCCGTCACAGTCCAAAGGTTACGGGCACCGACCCAAACCTTCAGACCCTTGATGAACTTCGTCTTGGCCATGATGTGAGCGGGCAGCGCGTAGGAGAGCTGCAGGTTCTTCAGACGCAGGAACGAAGCCAGCTCCAGGTTGCGCGAGTCGTGCTGCACCGAAGTCTCCGAGTTCAGTCTCGGGTAGCGGGCATCGCTGTCGCCCTCGCCCTGCCAGTAGTCCCATGCGATGGTGCACTGGTTGTAGCCGGAAGCAGCGAAGTCGCGGTTAGCTACGAAGTAAAGAGCATTGTTGTAGAGGTAGTTGCCGTGAACCCACGAGAAGTCGGCCGTCAGCGTCAGACCCTTCCACGCAGCCGTCAGGCCGAAACCGCCCGTATAGGGAGCGATATTGGAGGAGTTGAGCGTAACCAGAGCGGCCTCGTTCCAGTTGCTCGTAACGCTACCGTCGGCAGCGGTCCAGGTATCCAGACCGGTCTGGGCATCGACACCGCGCCACTCCTGAATCTGCCAGGTCGGGAACGGCTGGCCCTTGGCGTAGGTCTGCAGACCGTTACCCATCGCTACGTCGGTCAGGCTCGGATCCCACAGACGGAGCAGCTGGTTCTTGTTGTAGTTGAAGTTGGCGTGGAAGTTCACATACCAGTCGCGCGAAGCGTAGATATCGTAGTTCAGCGTAAGGTCGATACCGGCGTTGCGCATCGCACCGACGTTACCCGGCTTGCTGCTGAAACCGCTCGACGGAGCCAGCGGAATAGCCATCAGCATGTCTTCGGTGTCGCGACGATAGTACTCCACGTCGAGGCTGAGCTTGCGCCACAGCTGGATGCTTGCGGCGATGTTCAGCGTGGACTGGCTCTCCCAGGTCAGATCGGGGTTGCCGATCGAGGCGAGCATCCAGGAGGTCTGGCTGCCGTAAGCCGTACCGTAGGTCAGATAGCGCTGGTGAGCGTAGTTGCCGATACCGGCGTTACCCTGCGTACCGTACGACACCTTCAGGCTCAGGTCGCTGATGGTCTGATTGTCGCGCAGGAAAGCCTCGCTCTTGATGCGCCACATCGCACCGGCCGACCAGAACAGCGCGTTGCGGTTCTTCTCGCCGAAACGCGAGCTGGCATCGTTACGCAGCACGACATTGACGAAGTAGCGGTTGTCGTAGTCGTACTCCAGACGGCCGAACACCGAGTTGAAGGCCGACTTCGAAGAGCTGTAGGAGGGCAGACCGTTGGTGTCGGTACCCAGCGGCAGGTTGAGATACTTGGTCGAGGTAATGCCGATCGAGGTCACACCGAACGACTGGGTGCTGTCGTAGAGGGTCTCCTCGCCGAGCAGCGCGGTAAAGTTGTGTACGTCTTTCCAGGTGTGCTTGTACTCGGCCGTGTTGGTCCAGGTCCATGCGTAGAAACGACCGAACGATTCCGTCGCGTTACCGGTACCGAACACACCGCCCGTCTGCTCCGGAGTCAGCGGCGAAGCTGCGCTGTAGGCACGGCTGTCGTAAGCGTCGGCCGACAGCTGCGAACGCAGCGTCAGACCGCGTACGGGAGTCAGCTCGATGAAGGCGGCACCGTTCATCTGCAGACGGTTCGCCCGGCGCGGCATGTAGTCGGGAACCATCAGCGGGTTGATCGACAGAGTCGTGTTGAAGAAGTTGAGCATGTTGCCGTTCTGATCGTAAAGCGGCTGGTAGGCCGGCGTGATCAGCGATGCCAGGACGGGGTTCGACACATAGAGCGAACCGGTCGAGGAGTTGGTGTCGGCAACCGAGTTCTGCTGATAACCCAGAC
>JAIEHQ010000067.1 GCA_029065825.1 Alistipes sp. | reverse complement strand
ATCGAATACCGCCTCGCCCACGAGTACGGCGCCGCCTGCCGCTGGGAGCCGATTTCGATCTACAAGGCCTGCTGGGTCGAGAGCGACAATGCCGAGCAGCTGGCCGACTTCAAGCGGCGCAAGCACACCAACATGGCTGTCGATAAGCACGGCCGCGATGTCTTTCTGGCCGATACGAGCTATGCGTTGGCGCTGGCCCAGGAGAACTTCAAGGATCTGCGTTTCTATTTTACGAGCGAATTCTGATGCCGTGCCGCCGAGCAAGGCCCTTTCCGTCGGGAAGAGCCGCCGCCCGGCAGCCATGGAGAGAAGAGAAAAGCGACTCCTCGGAAGAGAGGGGTCGCTTTCGTTTCGTACCCGTGCCGGACCGGTTTGTTGGCCGGCGGGAGCGGTTGGGGACGGTTGCGGCGCGTCCCGGCGGCTTGCGCGGACTTGTCGTGTCGGGCGGGATTCGTCCGGCCCGGAGGATCGTTCCGGAAGCGGCGGATGGCACCCTTGCGTCGTTACTCCTGCCTTCGGTGGAGGATGCCCTGTGTGATGCGCCGGCGCAACAGCAGCAGCATGCGGGCTTTCGAGGGGGTGCCGCAGCAGAGGAAACCGGCGGAGAGCAGAAGCGTCGCCCCCCATTTCATCGCCTCGCGGAGGAGCAGCGCACCCGTCCGTCCGCGTTTCTCGGCTCTCAGCCGCTGGGTGCGGCCGATCTGGAAGCTCAGTGCCGCGAGATACTCCGGCGAGGCCTTGCGCGCCGGGATGATATGGTGCATGACGGCGGTCGGCACGTAGTAGCACCGTTCGCCGGCGGCTGCCAGCCGTTCGAAAAGATCGTTCTCCTCGCCGCCGATGAGGTGCTCGCCCGTGCGTCCCAGCGCGGGGTCGAATCCTCCGCAGCGTGCGACGACGCTCCGGCGCAGGGCCATGTTGCCTCCGCCGGGGATGCGGCCGCGGGGAAAGAGCCGGATTCGGTCGCCCAGGTCTAGCGGGTTGGCGATGGGACGCTCCGTGTAGCGGGACATCCATGCCGGCCGGCCCTCCGGATATTCGGGGACGATCGGCCCGCCGGCCGATGCCGCGTCGGGACGGGAGTCGAACAGGGCGACGTAGGAGGAGAGAAACTGCGGGTCGATGCGTTCGTCGTCGTCGATGATCGCCAGGTAGGGGGCACGACTCTCGGCGATGCCCCGGTTGCGGGCGTGGGAAAGTCCCTGGCGGGTTTCGGTCACGATCCGCAGGTTGGCGCGGGGATGGGCTTCGGCGAAGGCTGCGAAACGGGCGAGCGTGTCGTCCTGCGAGTTGTTGTTTACCACCACGCACTCCCACTCGTCCGTCGGCAGCTCCTGGGCTGTGACCGAACGCAGCGCCTCGATGAGCGCCTCGGCGCGGTTGTATGTGGCGATGATGAGCGATATACGGAGCATGGCGCGAAAATTCGAAAGGGGATGCGGTCCCGGGCTGCCGGCTGTCCGGCTATGCCGCGATGCGGTTGCCGGCGGCCGGTGTCCCGGCTGTCTCAGAAGCGGAAGCCGACATAGAAGCGGACCGAGTTGGTCTTGAACTTGCGCTTGGGGGTGTCGAGCAGCAGGTCGCCGATCTCCCCCTCTTCCCACGAGGGATCCTCGTCGTAATCCTCGTTGAATGTTATCCCGTTGTATTTGGCCGTGCCCCAGCGCCACTCGATGCCGAGCGAC
The DNA here is from genome assembly GCA_029065825.1 of Alistipes sp. Taxonomy (GTDB): domain Bacteria; phylum Bacteroidota; class Bacteroidia; order Bacteroidales; family Rikenellaceae; genus Alistipes. The sequence continues at coordinate 2,733 of JAIEHQ010000067.1, read as the reverse complement.
ACCACTTTCCAGGCTACGGTGCAGCCGGCATTGCAGAAAGTCACGTAGTGGTGGTGAACCGTTTCATCCAGGTACAGCAGCGAGTAGGAGGGGGTAACGCGGAAGTAAACGCCCACTTTCAGATGGTGCACGGGATTTACCGTTACCGACGGTCCGAATTGCATGCCGAACTCGGCCTGGTGGACATCGGACTTGAATGTCGCGAGCGTCTCTTCCTCGAGATACGCGAGCGAGGATTTGGCGTAGTTGATGTCGAGCCACGACCAGTCGAGACCGAACTTCATCATTCCGAACAGGGGCTTCTTGTGCAGGTAGAAAGTCTTGCCCCAGCTCAACGATGCGCCGAAGTCGCTCTTCAGCTTCTCGCCGGAGGTCTTGTCCGTCAGCTTCTGATTGACGTAGCCGATATTGAAATACTTGGAGCGCTTTTTCCAGATCTTCCGGTTCAGCTCCTGCTGCTGCTGCTGCTCCTGCAGGCGGGTGTCGAGCGAAGCGGCGACCGTTTGCAGGGAGTCTATTGTGCGGGTGGTGTCGGCTGCCGCCGGTTCCTGCGCGGCGGCATGGTAAGATACGGCGATTGTCGCCAACAGAATCAGGTAAAGTTTCTTCATAGCTTGTTTTTTATGGATTTCCGAGGGTAAATATAGGTTAAAAATGACGATAGTGTCATAAAAAACGGATAAAATTCCATCCGCGCCGGGATTCCGGCCGCTCCGGTTCTCCGGCCTGCGTGCGCGGGGGCCAAAGGTCCGCGCCCCGGCTTCTCGGACGCAGGCAGGGGCCGCGTCTCCGTAAAAAGCTGTTCGGAAACGGCTGCGGACCTCCGGTTGGGGTCTCGCAGCTGTTTCCGAACTTCGCTTCGGTCGTGGGGGGCATAACCTCGCGGGTGTTTTCCCGCCAGGCAGTTCTGCCCCGAAAAAGCTTCCGCCCGCGTTATGCGTCTCGGGCGGAGATCGTGCTTAGTCCTGGAATTTAGCCGAAAGGAACTCGCGGTTCAGGCGGGCGATGTGCGCGATCGAGATCGACTTGGGGCACTCGGCCTGGCAGGCACCCGTGTTGGTGCAGTTGCCGAAGCCCAGCTCGTCCATCTTGGCGACCATCGCCTTGGCGCGGCGCGCACCCTCCACGCGGCCCTGGGGCAGCTTGGCGAGCGACGATACGCGGGCAGCGACGAAGAGCATGGCCGAACCGTTCTTGCAGGTCGCGGCGCAGGCTCCGCAGCCGATGCAGGCTGCGGCATCCATCGACTCGTCGGCATCGGCCTTCGCGATCGGAATGGCGTTGCCGTCGGGCACCGAGTTGGTGCGCACCGAGATGAAACCGCCGGCCTGGAGGATCTCATCGTAAGCGTAACGGTTCACTACCAGGTCCTTGATGACCGGGAAAGCGGCCGAACGCCACGGCTCGATCGTGATCGTCGCGCCGTCCTTGAAGCGGCGCATGTAGATCTGGCAGGTGGTGGCACCGTCGCCGGGACCGTGCGCACGGCCGTCGATGTGCAGCGAGCACATGCCGCAGATACCCTCGCGGCAGTCGTGGTCGAAAGCCACCGGCTCCTTGCCTTCGAGGATCAGGTTGTTGTTCAGAATGTCCAGCATCTCGAGGAACGAGGTGTCAGGAGAGATGTTCTCCACCTTGTAGGTTTCGAAAGCTCCGGCGGACTTGGCGTCTTTCTGGCGCCATATCTTTAATGAGAAATTCATGGTTTCAAATTGTGTTGTTAAAGGTTCGACGACAGATTGTGATTAGTCCTTGTAGTTACGCTGTGCGGGGTGTACGAACTCGAAGTTGAGCGGCTCCTTGGTCAGCTCCGGAGTCTGATCCATGCCCTTGTACTCCCAGACGGCGGCGTAAACGAAGTTTTCGTCGTCGCGCTTGGCCTCTCCCTCTTCGGTCTGGTGCTCCACACGGAAGTGGCCGCCGCACGACTCCTCGCGGTTGAGTGCGTCGCGCGCCATCAGCTCGCCCAGCTCCAGGAAGTCGGCCAGACGGAGTGCCTTCTCCAGTTCGACGTTGAAATCGTCGGCCTTGCCCACGACCTTCACATCCTTCCAGAACTCCTTGCGCAGGGCCTGGATCTCGACGATCGCCTTTTCGAGCGACTCCTTCGTACGGGCCATGCCGACGTTCTCCCACATGATATGTCCCAGCTTCTTGTGAATATCATCGACGGACTGCTTGCCCTTGATCGCGAAGAGCTTGGCGATCTTCTCCTTGACGGCTTTCTCCGCCTGGTCGAAGGCTGCGGTGTCGGTCTTGACCTTCGGAGCCTGGATCTTGCGGGCCAGGTAGTCGCCGATGGTGTAGGGCAGCACGAAGTAACCGTCGGCCAGACCCTGCATCAGGGCCGAGGCACCCAGACGGTTGGCACCGTGATCCGAGAAGTTGGCCTCGCCGATGGCGTAGAGACCCGGAATGGTGGTCATCAGGTTGTAATCGACCCAGATACCGCCCATCGTATAGTGTACGGCGGGGAAGATCTGCATCGGCTGCTCGTAGGGGTTCACGTCGGTGATCTCCTCGTACATGTCGAACAGGTTGCCGTAGCGCTGCTTGATTACCTCCTTGCCCAGACGCTCGATGGCGGTCTTGAAGTCGAGGAAGACGGCCAGACCGGTCTCGTTCACGCCGAAGCCTGCGTCGCAGCGCTCCTTGGCGGCACGCGAAGCCACGTCGCGCGGTACGAGGTTACCGAAAGCCGGGTAGCGGCGCTCCAGATAGTAGTCGCGGTCC